>JAQXTL010000007.1 GCA_029219465.1 Methanobacteriaceae archaeon
TTTTTTAATCAATGTGTAATTTCAACTGTAAAATTAGATTACAAACTTTTAAAATGTTTTTAACAAAATTAAAGCAAAAATATAAAAAAATAGAATTATTAAAAAATTTTTGCAAAAATCAAATAGGATTTCTACAAAGCCTAAAAAAAAGTAAAAAAAGTAAGTAATTAATACTTACAAATTGTTAATAGCTTCAGTAATTAACTGAATGGTTGATTCAATATCGTCCATACTGCAGACACTTACTGGAGTGTGGATATAACGGGTAGGAACAGATAAAACACCAGTTGGAATTCCTTCACGGGTTAAGTGAATTGCAGTTCCATCAGTTGTTCCACCGTCACTTACTTCTAATTGATATGGAATTTCGTTTTCCTCACCAGCGTTAATAAGCAAGTCTTTAACTGATTGTTGGGTTAAAATACCTCTACCACTTGCATCTGCTAAGATAATAGCTGGACCTTTACCGATTACTACAGGTGCTTCTTCAGGTTTGATTCCTGGGTGGTCACCGGATAAGGTTACGTCAAGTGCAATAGCTAAATCTGGGTTTAATTTGAATGCAGAAGTTTTAGCTCCTTTAAGACCTACTTCTTCTTGAACAGTACCTACACCATAAACAGTAGCTCTGGTGTTTACTCTTTTTAAAACTTCCATCATTACATAGCAACCTACACGGTTGTCTAATGCTTTACCCATAATTAAATTGTTAGGATATTCGACAAATAAAGAATTAAAGGTCATTTTGTCTCCAATTCTAACCATTTTTTCTGCTTCTTCTTTGTCTTTTGCACCAATATCAATAAACATATCAGTAGCTTTAACAACTTTGTTTCTTTCCTCAGCAGTGGTTACGTGAGGTGGTTTTGAACCGATTACTCCAACGATTGGCTCTCCAATTGAAGAGTGAACAGTAACAGTTTGGTTCATTAACATTTGATCGTTAATTCCACCAATATTTGAGAATTTAATATAACCGTTATCATCAATGTATCTTACCATCAATCCGATTTCATCCATGTGAGCGGCAAGCATTACAGTAGGAGCTTTCTTTTCACCTTTTTTGGTTGCAATGATGTTACCCATACTGTCAGTTTCGATTTTATCCGCGACATCTTTTAATTCACGGGTAATTATTTCAGCGATTTTTTCTTCTGAACCAGATACACCTGGTGCTAAAGATAATTCTTTCATTAATTCCATCGTATCACCAAATAAATTTATAATTTAATTGTTATTAATTAATTTCTATTTCTTATTTGATAAACTTTTAAATAATAATAAAAAATTAAATTATAATAAGTTAGGTGATTTTTATGAAGATAACCAAAATATTTTTCAGCCCATCAGGGACAACAAAAAAAGTTGTTGAGCAAATAGCTAGTAATTTTGAATGTGAAAGCCAAATAAGAGATTTAATGCATTTTGATTCATCTTATAAGTTTACAAAAGATGATGTTGTTATTGTAGGAATGCCTGTTTTTGCTGGAAGAATTCCAAAAACAGCACGTGACAGATTATCCAAATTAACAGGAAACAATACTAAAGCTATTGCTGTTGCTAATTACGGAAATGCAAAAGTAGGGGACGCATTACTTGAATTAGTTGATGTTTTAGGTGAAAATAACTTTAATGTAATAGCAGCTATTTCTACTGTTAGTCATCACTCCATTTTTGATGGTGTTGCAGTTGGCAGACCTGACAGTGAAGATATAGAAAAAATTAACGAATTTAGTAAAAAATGTATGGAAAAAATCGAATCCGGAGAATCAATTGAATCTGAAATTCCTGGAAATAAACCATATGTTGATTACAAACAGCTCCCATTTATCTTAAATTGTGATGAAAGCATTTGTATATTCTGCTGTGAATGTATTACAATCTGTCCTGAAAAAGCTATTCCTGATGATGATCCTGCAGATGTTGACCTTGATTCATGTTCAAGATGTACAGCATGTATTCATTTCTGTCCAGAAAATGCAAGAAGTTTTACTGGAGAAGCATTTGAGGCTAAAAAACCTGAATTTGAAAGTGCAAACAGCCAAAGAAAAGAAGTTGAATATTATTTATAAATTCAATTTCTTTTTAGCCATTTTTCTTACATATTCATCGTCATCATTATTTGCAACTTCTTTTAAAACTTTTTTACTGACTAATTTTTTAACAGCTGCTTCACGAACCTTCCATGAAGAGTCATTTAGAACAACTTTACCTAAGTATTTTTGATCGGTTATTTTTGAAACTGCTTTAACTGAGATATTTTCAGATATATTTTGTTCATATATCTTAATTAAGCATTTTTGATTTTTAATTTTTCCCAATGCTTTAAGTGAGAATTCTTCATCCTTATTTTCAAGAACAATACGGATTAATGTTTCTAAATCAGTGATATTAGTCAATGTTTTCTTTCTAATTTCTGAAAGCTTTGCATTTTTTAATATATCAATAAATGACTCTTCTTTATTGATATGTTCAAGTGCATCTAAAGCAACATCTTCATATGTTGAATTAATAGCTAAGTATTTGAAATCCTCTTCATCTGCCAAAGCATCATTTGACATAGCATGTTTTCTTACAAACTTATCTTCATCATTTAAAGCTATTTTAATTAATTCACGAGGATTATTTAGATTGTTTACTGCAATTTGGCGAACAAATCTGTCTTCTTCATTATTTAAAATTTCAAGTAGGATTTCCTCATCGTTAATTTTCTTAACAGCTTCACTTCTAACAATTTTATCTTCATCTTCAATAGCTATTTTTGACAATAGTTTTTCATCATCAATTTTACTTATCAAATCTGTTTTGACATCTGCCTTTTTTGAGTCAAGTAAAATATTTTTTAAGATTTCAGGATTGTTTATTTTATCAAATATTAATGATCTGACCTTTGCATTTTCTTCAACCTGAGCAATTACTGATAATGTGTTTTCATCATTTATTTTACTAATAGCTGCCTTTTTAACCCATTCGTCCTTATCTTCAATTGCTACTTTTTTAAGAACTTCTTCACTAGTAAAGGACTCTTTTTGAATAGCTGCCTTTTTAATGGAGTTATCTTTTGATTTTAAAACAAGATCATATAAAATATCAGCATTGTCAATTTTATCTACAGCATAGTTTTTGTATTTTTTATCATTAGCTTCGATTGCAATCCATTTAAGAGTTTCTTCATCAGTTATTTTGTTAAAAATAGCATCTACGTGTTTACTTTTCTTTGAGTTGATTACAATTTCTGCAATGGATTTATTATTTTCACCTAATCTTTCCCATGCAAAACTTCTAACATCAAAAAACTGTGAATTTTTAGCAGCATCCATTAACAAATCTTTATCTTTTAGTTTATTTACAGCAATTAATCTAATAGCTCTGTCTTTTACTGTTTTAGCCATGTCAAGTGCAACATATTCATTTGTAATTTTATCTGCTGCCTGTGCTCTTTCAATTCTGTCTTTGTGATTAATAGCTATTTCTTTTAGGCGTAATTCTTCCTCTTCAATTTCAACATCGTCAAGAACTACCTTTTTTTCTTTTTTATTGCTTTTTTTAAATCTGTCAAATAATCCCATGTTAATTTACATCCTCATACATTTTCTCAAGAAAACTTGCAAGTGAAATAATATCCTGGCAGTTGTGTTCAATAATTGGTACAACAGGACCAATATTGTTTGTTGATAAATAAGTATCGTAATATCCTGGAATATATTGTCCAGGAACATCATCTATACGAGTTATATTGAATATTTCCTCTTCAATAGTTTGAAGCTGACAGTTTGGAAGCATATCTTTCCATAAATTCTTTGCAAAATACATTAAATCCAAATGAGGCAAATCTAGATTGTGATCCATTCTATTGTAAATACATCTATTTTTTATAAATGGAACATCGAAAGTTTTTCCATTGAATGTTACATGAATTGAATCTTCGTCCAAATGATTCATATATGATTCAATGATATTTGGTTCTTCAATATAATCTCTTAAGAAGTATTGTGATGCAATTATTTTATCATTTTTAATTTCTGCAACACCTATTAAAATAATTGGAACATTTGAAAGTCCTTTAGTTTCAATATCCATAAATTTAAAGTTTTCAACATCAGTTAGACTTATGCATTTGATTAAATTATCTCTGCACTTTTTAGAATATCTGTTATTGTCCAATAAGTCCACAATCTCTCTAAATGACATATCCTCGATATTATTTAGAAATTTAGTTGCTATATCAGAATATCTGTCATGATTTTGAAGTGATTCAATTGTTGGATAACCTTTATTTTTAAGATTTTCTTCAGTTTTAAGACCTATTTTTGGAAGCAATTTAAGATTATGGTTGATTTGATTTTTAAAATCATTATCTTCAAGATTAAAATTAATTTTTTGTTTTGTAGTGATTTTAAAAGAATCTCCAAATGATGTTTTGCATATTTTACAATCCATCACATTATCCAATGTCTTGTTTTCATATTTAATTAATAACTCCTGTTTTAAATCCTTGAAATATTGACTAGACAATGTTTTTTTACTTTTTTTTAAATTTTGAGACTCATTTGTATTTAAAATCGCATTTCTTAAATATTCTTCATGATCGCTATAATTATTCATTCACTTAGAATGTATTTAAAACATGATATATATTTTTTTAATAAAGTATAATTGATTTTTTATAAAATATAATAACATTTATATAATGAATATTTACAAATAGTATAATTGGCTACAATGTAGCCTAGAGATATAGATATATAAAACAGCCAAATTTTTAAAAAAAAATTCATTTCTCTAAAACTTGTTAAAACAAGTTGTTAGGTAGTTAATTATGCACTATTAACTATCTAACCATCCCAACTCTATTTTTTAAATAACAATCCAAGTTAATACTATTATTTTTATGAGGTTAGAAAAACTTATATTAATTTTTAAACAAAGATATAAACAGTTATTTTAAAAGGTATTTAAAATGAAAGTCAAATTAGCAATAATATTCGGAGTATTAATATGGATTATCAGTTCCGTGCTATCTGACATATTTAATCCATTTTTTACAACAAATGTTCGTAATCTCAACATTGTAGTGCCTATAATTACAATACTCGTAACAGGATTTTTTGGAATATTATATATAAGGACTATTGATGAAAACGAGACTATTGAAGGTTTTTTAGTTGGAATAGTATTTGTTATTATTGATTTTATCTGTGATTATGTATTTTTCATAATTCCTCAACAAAATACATTCATTATTGGAAATCAAACACTCCATATTATTTCAATAACAGTTAGCACTATATTAATTACAACATTCTTAGGATATTTAGCTCAAATGACTATTGATTTAAAATAAGGAGATTAAACTATGATACCAAAATCACATCCTAGATACGAATCATTACTTTTAAGAGACAAAATGGTTAATGCATCAAAAGAAGGCTATTTGGCTGATTCAGCTTTGATTGCTCATGGTAGAGGAGAATCTTTTGACTATTTAATTGGTGAGAAAACCACATATCCTGCAAAAAGAGCAATGTATGTTGCTGTTGCAGCACTTCTTTTAGCAAACAATCCTGTAATTTCAGTTAATGGAAATGCAACTGCACTTGCTATTGATGAGATAATTGAATTTGCAAACACCATTAACGCTAAAATTGAAATCAATTTGTTTTATAGAACTGATAAAAGAGTTAAATTAATCACTGAATTATATAAAAAACATGGCTATGAAAATATTCTAGGTGGCCTTGATGACGATATCCAATATATTGATGATATCAAAAACAATAGAGCTAGTGCAAGTAAAGATGGAATCTACACAGCAGATACAATATTAATTCCGCTTGAAGACGGAGATAGAGCTGAAATATTGAAAAAAGGTGGTAAAAACATTATTACTATTGATTTAAATCCACTTTCAAGAACATCTAAAATGTCTGATGTTTCAATTATGGACAATATTGTTCGTGCAATACCATTTATGACTAAAATTGCTACTGACTTAAAAACCCAAGACAAACAAATGTTAATTGAAATGGTTAACGACTTTGATAATGAAGAAAATCTCAAAGAATCATTACAACAAATCAAATTAAAAGAGTGAAAATAATGCAAGTAATGGGAATATCCGGTTTACCAGGTTCTGGAAAAAGTTTAGTTTCTGAAATCGCTATTAAAAGAGGAGCAGTTATTGTAAGTATGGGAGATATCATACGTGAAGAAGCTAAAAAAAGAGGCGAAAGTACTAAAGAAACTGCTCAAAAATTAAGAGAAGAATTTGGACAATATATTGTTTCTGAATTAACCATCAAAAAAGTTAAAAAGCTTCAAGAAGAAGATCCTGAAAGCAAAATTATTGTTGAAGGAATTAGAAGCCCTCATGAAGTTGATATGTTTAAAGAAAACTTTGAAGATTTCATCATATTATCAATTTTTGCAAATCCTAGTTTAAGATTTGAAAGACTAAAACTTAGAATGAGAGAAGATGATTCAACTGATTATGCTGAGTTTAAAAATAGAGATCAAATGGAATTGGATTTCGGAATTGGTGATGTAATTTCACTTTCTGATAAAATAATTATTAATGAAAGTGATTTAGAAAGTTATATTAATAAAATTAATGAGTTTTTAGATAAAATTGAGTTATAAACTCATTTTTCTTCTAAAACTGCATCTTCAATTATATAAACACCACTATCATTATTCCATTCTTTTTTATCTTTTAAGATTTTAATTCTTTTTTTGAAAATAGGTCCGTCAATAGCTAATGTTTCGGCTTCACCGCCTTCAAATGCTAAATCTATATGGTATTTTTCATGAAGTTTAATTAATTCATCAATAGCTTCATCATCAATTACACGACCAAGCCAGGATTCATCTAATCCCCATGCAGCAACACCACTGATTATAATTTTAAATCCTAAAGACACGATTTCCCTCATGTATTCAAGTTCATCAACGTGCCAGTAAGGAGAAACAGCAACAAGTCCAACTTCATCACACAATTTTTCAATTCTTGATTTTTGATATTGTGAGTAAAGTGCACCAGTGTATATAGCTTCAACACCTAAACTTTTAAGATTTTCAAAGGCTTTCTTTAAATCTTTAAGTTCCTCTTCTTTAATCCCATCAGTTTCAACAGACATGATAGGAATATCAAAGGCCTGTGAGAGTAAATCAGTTATATGAATGTTAGGAACATGAAACATATATGATTCATCATTTCTAGATTTCATAGAAAGAAGATATTTAACATCTTCTTTCGAATCTAATGCATTGTACAAAGCCATTGTACTGTCTTTTCCACCGGAAAATAAAACTGCAACATTCATAAAATTACCGTTTACGTTTTTCTCTTAAGAATTTTCTAAATTTCATATATGCAAGTACAACAGAATCGACATATATTCCCATAATCGCTACAATAACACCAATTCCACCACAGACTAATGTGAATTCCCAGTTAGATAACATAGAGGAATTAGTATTATTTACAATATCCTGTACAGGACCGTCAATTTGTGAAGCAACTATATCTCTTTCAAGAAGATTCTTTTCAAAAGTATCAAGAGCAGATGAATCAACAACTAATACAGCACGGATTTGAGCATAAGATAATGTACCGCCGTAAACTAATTGATACCAGTCTGAAAATGATTTTAAAGCTTGAGTGGATGTGTAATTATCAGTAAGATTAATTTTAATCTCAGATTTAGTAACATTATAATCTTTATAATTATAATCAATATTTCCAACTATCTCCTGGAAATAATTACGTTCAAAATCACTAAACGTCCACAGAGGTATTGTAATTGATTTTTCTTCAAATGACTTAAAACCAGGAGTTGAAGACAAATTACTCCTCAATTCCTCAATATTGGTTGAAGATGATAAATCTAAATACAATGTTTCTTCATTATTGGGCATTGTCTTTTCAATAACCCCCACAACATTAGGTAGCTCATCATAAATTGGATCTATGAAAAATGCGCCTCCAATTGAACCGATTAAAAAAGCTACAACTAAAACTAAGAGTACCTCTTTTTTTGGCATGTACTGTTTCAACATTCCTATTGAAAATACAAATACCATCATCATTATAAACAAAAAGAGGTAAATTATTGTAGTTAAAATATCCATAAATTCACCTATATATTTGTAATATTATAATATTTTAATCAAAATAGTTAAAATAATTTTGTATTAAATGGCTAAACTTGATAAATTAACATGTTTTCACAATTAATTGGCCATTCTACAACAATTACATTTTCACCTTTTGTTAAGTGAAGTGAAGATTTTTTGATATTTGATACAACATATTCTTTGATATCTTTTTTTGAGTTATTTTTAAGCTTAAAGCTGGTTGAAATATAATTATTCTGGACATTAACATTAAGATTATTTTTACTCTCAAGCTTAACTGTCTGTTTTGATCCCTGACCCTGTCCATAAACCTGTTTAATTGCACAGGATATCTTTGATAAGTCCGATTTAACATTTAATGAATCATAAACATCCAATGTATCTTTAATTGAATTTTCAGCAAGTGGTAGAGTAAAAATCATTAAAATAATAAGAGAAATTGTAAAAATCAAAATATATTCAAGTGATATTTGACCACACTCTTCTTTTATCATTATACCACCAAAACAATGTTTTTTACAAAAATCATCATTATATCTCCGTAAAATATTGCTGTTAATAATCCAAAAAGAATAGCAGGTGTAAATGGAAAAGCTATTTTAACAGATAATTTATCTGAGATTATATTTTGAGAATTCATAATTTTAAGCTGCCAGACTTCACGACTGGTCAGACCTCCTGCACTTTGTGATTTAAAATAGAACTTAAAATCATCACGGGCAGATTTATATATTTTTAAATTACCATTTTCATTTCTTAAAAGCTCAACAATATCTTCATTATTGAAATAGTAATCATTAACAATCATTCCTTCTTTTAAATCGTCAATTAGAACAAATTTGTTTAATGTTGAATCCTTAATGTATTTTAAACTATCCATATTGAAAATATTAACTAGAAAATCAATGTTATTTCCAAAAATATTGTTTTTAAATATTAAATATGTGACAAAGACCACTAAAAACGGAAATGCAATCAGAATACTGTTTACAACTACACTAAATGAAAATGGATATATTGACAGTTGCGGAAAAATATTCAAAATATTTATATTAATGCCAGATGGTATTACTGTAGCAATTGCTGTAAATAATTTTACATCACCACCACCCCAAATATTTAACTTCCACATCATGTAAGTTATAACATAAGTAATCAGCATTGAAATAAATGAAGCTAAAATGTATTTAATGTTATTTGTAATTACTGATAAAATCAGATTTGATACAATACCAAAAAATAGCAAAGAAAAGTTTAACTTGTTTGGAACAATACTACTTTTAATATCATAAAATGCTGCCAGAATTGAAAATAAAATTGTAACTGCTATTTGAATTAAAAATATGGTGTTAATAATCATAATCATATTATTTAACATTAAATAATATTAATTAAATAGAAAATAAGCGTGTAAAATTGATTTTAAAATAAAAAAAGAAAAAGTTAATTTTTAGAATACTCATAAATAGCTTCTAAAAATGCTTTGAATAATGGATGAGGCCTATTTGGTCTTGATTTGAATTCCGGATGGAATTGACAACCAACAGCCCATGGATGATTTGGTAATTCAACAATTTCCACTAAGAAGTCATCAGGACTGGTTCCAGATATGATTAATCCTTTTTCTTCTAAGTCTTTTCTGTATTCATTGTTGAATTCATATCTGTGTCTGTGACGTTCTTCAATATCGATTTCACCATAAGCTTCATAAGTTTTAGTTCCTTCAATGATTTTACAATCATAAGATCCTAAACGCATGGTTCCACCCATATTTTTGATTTTCTTTTGTTCTTCCATCATGTCAATAACAGGAACATCCAAATTATCATCAAATTCAGAACTGTTTGCTTCAGGATAACCGTTTTTCCTTGCAAATTGAGTTACCATAGATTGCATACCAAGACAAATTCCGAATAATGGTACGTCGTTTTCCATTGCATAATCAATAGCATCTAATTTACCTTCAAAACCACGTTCTCCGAATCCTCCAGGGATTAAGATACCATCTAATTCAGACATTGCATCAATATCTAATTTTTCAACATCAGAACTGAAGTATTTGATTTTAGCTTTAACACCAATGCTTGCAGCTGCATGAAGTAATGATTCTCTGATACTGATGTAGGAATCTTCAAGTTCTACATATTTACCTACAATACCAATGTTTACAACTGGTTCTTTGGTTTTTAATGATTTTACAACTTCTCTCCATTCATTTAATTTAGAAGAGTCTGCTTTTACATCCAAACCAATTCTTTTAACAATTAAATCACCAATATTGTGTTCATCTAAAACTAAAGGAACTTCATAAATGGTACTAGCATCAGGAGTGTTAACAACTGCTTCAAAGTCCACATCACAGAAATGAGCGATTTTTCCTCTTAAACCATCATCAATTGGTTCTTGAGATCTGCATACTATAACATCAGGATTAATACCAACACTTCTTAATTCCTTAGTAGAGTGTTGAGTAGGTTTTGTTTTGAATTCTCCAGCTGCATCTAGGTAGGGAATAAATGTAACATGGACAAACATAACATTATCGCGACCTTCCTCGTTTCTGAGTTGTCTTAATGCTTCGAGGAAAGGTTGACTTTCAATATCTCCGACAGTACCACCAAGTTCGACTAAAACAACGTCATAATCAGCACTTTCAGAGTTTTCTCTAATCATTTCCTTAATACGATTAGTAATGTGTGGAATAACTTGGACACATTCTCCTAAGTATCCACCTTCTCTTTCTTTAGCAATAACAGATTCATAAACTTTACCAGTAGTAATATTAGCTAATCCTTTAAGCTCGACGTCTAAGAACCTTTCGTAGTGACCAAGGTCTAAATCAGTTTCCATTCCGTCACTAGTTACAAATACTTCACCGTGTTGGTATGGATTGAGTGTTCCAGAATCCCAGTTTAAATATGGGTCTATTTTAATAGCTGAAACGTTTAAACCATATGATCTTAAAATTCTACCCATAGATGCAGAGGTAATACCCTTACCTATGGAACTAACTACCCCACCAGTTATAATAATATACTTTGTCAGAAAAATCCTCTCCATAAATAAAACTTATATTATACATTAGTTCCTTATGATATATAAAAATTTTATTTTAATCTGAAAATTCTATAAAAATCAGATTATTTTAAATTTAATGTTTTTATAAATTCTTTAACATGTTTGTCACAAAACTCCCAGGTATGTTCACCTGGAGATTGTATGAATTCTACATCAATATCTTTTGATTTTAAAAATTCGCAAAATTCAACGTTTTTATCAAATAAGAAATCATCACTGCCACATGCCATGAAAATATCTGGAATATTATCTGTATTTTCAATCAGGTATTTTGGATCCATATCAGAATTTTTAACTTTATCCAAATCACCAAAGCATGATTCATAAAATGATTTTGATTTTAAGACATTGCTGTCATCTGCATAGTGAACAATATCATCAGTAATTAGTGCTGCTGAAATCATTCCAATTTTCGAGAAGTTTTTAGAGTATTTAAGACCATTTCTAATAGCTCCATATCCACCCATTGAAAAACCTGCAATATAGGTGTCTTCTCTTTTAGTTGAAAGTGGAAAAATGTTTCTTGTAATATCCAATAGCTCCTGGCCAACATATTCTCCATAATAAGCATGAGCATTTTTATTATCTACATAAAAGCTATTTTCACCACATGGAATTACAATAGCTATTCCATGATCTTCTGCGAATTTTTGAATAGAAGTATTAGCAAGGAATATATCATCACTACCATACAGTCCATGAAGCAAATAGAGTGTCTTATATGGTTTAGGCACAATATCCTCAGAATCATTTAAAAAATGAATATTGTCTGCAGGCAGTATTACACTAATTGATGTACGTCTTTGTAAGCTTTTACATTTGATATCTCCTCTAAATAATACCATCTAATCACCTATAAATAATAATTTCTTATTTAAAATACTAAGTTTTTTCTAATTAAAATTTCGCTAAATCACCCTATATTCCATCCATTTACCTGAAAAATATCTGCAAATAAAAATTGCTGCTCTTGCATGCCAGTCGATAAACATCGCAATCCATGTTCCAAATACACCTATTCCCATCCAGTAAGCAAGTGCATATGAAAGAACAATTCTACAAAAAAACATTACAATTAAACTAATGTACATTACAGATTTTGAATCTCCAGCACCCCTAAATGTAGCAGGTAGTGTAAATGCAAGAGGCCATATGATAATAGCAAAAATTTCATGCCAGATAACCATTTGTAATATCAAATCTGTTGTTTGAGCAGATAAATTATAAACTCTTAAAATTAAAGGCAATATTGCAAAAATAACCAAATTAACTATACAATTAGCAATAACAACTATCAATAAACATTTTTTATTATAATATTTAGCCTGATTATATCATTAGCACCTACACATTTTGAAATTACAGTAGTTATTCCAAAATTGATTACAAACCCAGGTAGAACTGAAAATACTACGATTGCATGACCTACAGAATTTGCAGCTATTGAAACAGTTCTAAAAGTTGAAATCAAACTTAAAACAAAAACCTTTCCTACTTGAAACAATCCATTTTCAATACCATAAGGAATACCTACTTGTAAAACTTTTTTAAGCATTATACTATCAAATTTATACCTTAAAGTTCTTTTAATATGCAGTTTATAGTTTTTATCAACTGCAAAATATAACAGTACCAAAGCAGCTAATGCTCTTGAAATTACTGTTGGAATTGCAACACCTAAAACATCCCATCCCAAATAGTAAATGCAAAATGCATTACCAATCAGATTCAATATATCGCAAACAAGAAGTATTTTCATTGGTAAATAAGCATTGTTTGTTGTTCTAAATATTGCTGCTGCCGCATTGTAAATGGCTATAAATGGAATTGATAAAGCAACAACAAACAAGTATTTATCTGCATTCATCCAAACGTCAGCTTCAATTTGACCAAACAGCAATCCAACCATATATTGTCTTAAAATAATAACAACGACCATTATTACAATAGATACAATTGTTGAAAACCAGAATAGCTGAGTAACAGACTGACGAGCATGGTCAATTTGTTTATTTCCCAAGTATTGTCCTGCTACTACTGCACCACCTGTTGCAAGAGCAGAAAATGAAAAAATAAGGATTTGCATTAAAAAATCAACTAGAGAAACTCCTGAAATTGCAGCCTCACCAAGTGATGCAACCATTATTGAATCTGCAAATCCTACACTAAATTCAAAAGTATATTCGATTAAAATAGGAATAAATAAAGCAAGTAATGCTTTATTTGAATATAAATATCCTTCAGGAGTTTTGAAAATATTCATAATTTATCTTATAAAGTTTGTACGAGGTTTTGGTTCTTCTTTAACAGTTAAACCGTTTTTAGCACCTTCTTCAAGACATTGTAAGAAAAATGCCATGTTGTGTGCTAATTGTCTCATAGTTCCTAATCCTTCTTCATCTTGAAGGACTTCCTCTGGAGTGTTTCCGTGAACCATATTCCAATAGAATGATGAAATAATAGGCATTTGTGAGATTCCTAAGTATTTAATCAATTGATCATAGGTTGCAGTTGTTCCACCTCTTCTTGCAGAACAGATTACTGCTCCTGGTTTGTGTTTGAAAGCTTCCCCACCAGTTCCATGAGAGTTGGAGTAAAATGCTCTGTCTAAAAAGGATACCATTGAACCGTTAGCACTTGCATAATAAACAGGAGATCCAAATACGAATGCATCTGCCTCATATGCTTTTTCGACGAATTCGTTTACAACATCATTGTCAAAAGTACATTTGCCTAATTCACCACATTTTAAACAAGCAATACAACCAGTTATTGGTTTTGTTTTAATCCAGAATATTTCTGTTTCAATATCATACTCGTTTAATGTTTTTGCAACTTCAGATAATGCAGTGTAGGTACAACCTTGTTTATTTGGACTTCCGTTAACTAATAAAACTTTCATTTTAAAAATCTCCGTCAATTAATCTTTGCATTAATTTGTAACCTTCTTTTTTAGCAATACATCCATCCAATACTGCTACTTCGTTAAATCCTTCACATTCATCTGCGGATTTGTCAGATGAATACATAATAACAGGAACATCATCACGTGTGTGGGTTCCAACATCGATTGGAGTTGGATGGTCTGGTAAAATTGCTACTTTGAAGTCTTCTCCTTCTAAGCTTTCCACAATTGGTCCTACGATGAATTTATCGATTTGTTCAATAGCTTTAACTTTTTCATCGAGAAGTTGGGCGTGACCTGCTTCATCAGGTGCTTCAATGTGGATAAATAAGACATCATTGTTTTTTAATGCTTCAATTCCGCATTTTCCTTTTGATTCATAATCAGTGTCGAAAAATCCGGTAGCTCCAGGCACATCAACAATTTCCATTCCTGCAAATACTCCAATTCCTTTAAGTAAGTCAACACCAGTAATTACTGCTGCATCAAGACCATAAGTCTCTTTGAAACTTGGTAATTTTGGAGTTACACCTTGTCCCCATAACCATACCATGTTTGCTGGAATTTCTCTTTTTTGGTTAACTTCCTGAGATTCTAAGAATTCTTTTGACTCAAACATGATATTTTGGATTTCTTGTGCAAGTTCACAGTCTCCAAATAAATTATCAACGAGATTTTCTCCGGAAATATCGTGAGGAGGCATTGTTTTTATATTTGCTAAGATTTCAGCATCTTCAACACTGTCACATGAATATACAAATAAATGTCTGTAACTGATTCCAGTGTAGAATTTACCTTTAAATCCAGGGTATTTTTCCTGGAAGTACTCATTTAATCCTTTAATTAATACATCAGCTTCAGGAGTTGTGATATGACCTGCATTGAAGTCTTCCATTTTTCCGTCTTTTTCAAAAATGGTGTTGCATCTAAATATTACATCACATGGAGTAGTATCAATTCCTACACTTCCTGCTTCCAATGGTCCTCTTCCAGTATAGTAATCTGCAGGGTTGTATCCGAAAATACTCATATTAGCTACATCAGAACCTGGTGTGTATCCGTCAGGAACGTTATTTGTTAAACCACCACAACCAGTTTTAGCTATTTTATCAATGTTTGGAGTGTTAGCTACTATTAGAGGAGTGTTACCATCAAGTTCATCTAGTGGAAGGTCACTAGAACCATCTAAAATAAAAATTACATATTTCATATTATCAAAAAAAAGTAAAAAAGTTATTTAATTAGTTTTTATTTTTTAAAATACTAATTAAATCAGTCAACATTGCAGAAGCAGTTTCAAGTGATCCTGCTCCAAGCCCGCTTACAGATACCTCGTCAGCCAAATCTGTTTTGATTGTAGCCATGTTTAAAGTTCCACTTACATCGTAGGAACTTCCTCTTTTAACTAAACGTGGAGATACTTGTAAATTATCAGGAGATACTTCAGCTATTAACTTAATTAAGTAATCGTCTTTTTTAGCTAATTCAATAGCTTGAGAATTGATATTGGAGATTCCTTCAACTTTAACATCACTGTAAGTTGCATCAATTCCTAAAAGAGCATTTGCAAGAATTACTGTTTTACAAGCTGCATCAATACCTTCTACGTCCTGTGTAGGATCAGTTTCAGCAATTCCTAATTCCTGAGATTCTCTAAGAATAACATCATACTCTGAACCTTCAGAGGTCATTCTTGATAATATATAATTGGTAGTTCCGTTTAAGATACCTTTAATTGATTTAATTTCACATGATGCTAAGGTTTCTTTTGTGAAATTAATAATAGGCATTGATCCACCAACAGTAGCCTCATATTTGAATTCTACACCTGCTTTTTCAGCCGCATCAACAACTTCTCTAAATTTGAGAGCTAAATGTCCTTTGTTTGAAGTTACAACATCTTTTCCTTGTTCAAACGCTTTATATGTTAATGAGAGTGCAGGTTCAGCATCTACGATATTGGTAGGAGTTGCTTCTATAAGACAATCATATTCAACAGCATCCAAGACATCTACACCATTTTTATCTGAACCGAATTCAGGATATGCTGATAATTTTCCTTCTTCTTTTTTAGTTTTAACAAGTAACTCTTCATCTAATCCGTCTTGTGAGATTGCAGATGAAGATGAATCAGCTGCAGCAACAACTTTAATGTCTACTCCAGTTTTATCTTTAATTAAATCCTTCTTCATGGAAATTGCGTTAGCCACCCCTTGACCTACTGAACCAAATCCCATGATAATGACTTTACATTCATCCATATTATCACTTAAACTTCATTAATCACTAGTAATTCTTTTTCTTTCGCAATTTGTCCAATTCTATCAAATACTTTTTGTTTTAAACCAACATCTGCTTCAATATTAATCAATGCGGTGGATTTTTCTTCACCATTCAATTTAATATCAAATGCAACAATGGAAATACCTTCAAGGTCGTTGATTTTATCCATTGTGTCTCTTAAATCCTGATCAACAATATGGCCAAAAAGAATTGTAGTAATTTTTTCTTTTTTAACAACACCATCCATTTCGATAATGGAAAATCCAATCTCTTCATACTTATTTACAATGTCTTTAAGGTTTTCCTGTTCGCCTTCAATTGTGAGCTGAACTGGAACGTTACCATTATCATTTTTGTAGTCTCTTTTATGGATAACAGTTACTAGATTAGCACCATAATTACTAATTGGTTCTAATGCTTTAACCAATTGTCCTGGAGCATCTAAAAGTTCGAGAACTAAATCTATCCTCATTTAAATCCCCTCTTAATTAGTCCAATCTGCTTTTTTAACTATGAGATTTCCTTCTTTGTCAATTTTTGCATTTCTTAAAATTTTTTCAGGGTTCTTTGCTTGAGATTTATCCTCACGAGTTAAATTTAAATTATCAGTAATGTACCAGGTTTCATCTGAATCTGGAATATCTTCTAAAATTTTTGAGAATTTTTCAATAATATCTTCAGCATCTTTTTCGATTGTCATTAATAAAAACTCCTATTAATTAATAATATAACTAATTATATTCTTCAATATTAATAAAGTTAAAGATTAATTGGCCAAAAAATCCAATTTATCTAATTTTTTAGAATTTTCACACATTATAATACATCTTGTTAAAAAGTGAATTAAGTGTTTTTTTAATCACATTACAGCACTATTTTTGATGAAAATTGAATGATTAAGATAGTTGATATAGCTGTATCATTTCTAAATTATTAAAAATTAGTGACCATTACATAATATGGCAACTACATCAAAGTAAAATAAATAGAATTATTACAAACATCATTTTAAAAGTATGAAAATTCAATTAAAATGATACTAAAACATTACCTAAAAATTAGTTAAAAAAAATAAGTGACATTTATACAAAGATAAATGCCACTTATAGTGTTTCATTTAAAAAAAGAAAAGAATTAGTTATTCTTTTCTTCTAAGTACTGGAATGCATAATAATACAACTAATAAAGCTAACAATGGATTTCCTGTAGCATACATAGCTCCTTTATTTGCCACATTATGTGGATTATAAGGAGTATCATTATTGTTGCTTTGGATTGCAACAACTGCTGCAGAAGCATTATTGTTTGTATAATCTGACTCATTAGTTGTAGTAGTTACATTAGCTGAGATAGTAATCTCACCAGGAGCTGTTGCGATTAAAGTTAATCTAAGTACAACAGTTTCATTGCATGCCAAGTCCCCAATAGTCCAGACATTAGTGAATACACCTTTAGATGGATCATATTTTTGTAATATGTATGAACCTTTAATGTCTAAGGTTGCAACAACATCCTTAGCAGTAGAAGGACCATGGTTTGTTACAGTAACAATAACTTCAAATGGTTCTCCAACTTTAACAGGTTCTTTAGGAGCATCTATAGTGATTTCAACATCACAAAGGTCTTCGACAAAGATTGTTTTATTAGCTGTGTGATTTCCGACAGTGACTTTGTTATCAATTAAGCCACTTCCGTTTAATTTACCTTTAACAGTTAAATTAATAGATTCACCAGCTGGAATATCGATAATCCAAGTGATTATGTGTTTATCTTTATCGTATACACCATCTGTCTCAATATTAATTAACTCAGCAGGTAAGTAATCGGTTACTAAAACCTTATTTGCATCAGTGTTATTATCACCAATAACAGTTATAGTATAGGTTATTTCATCACCAATGATGTATGTTTTATTTATAGCATCTTTATTAACAGTGATTTCAGGAACATATACTTCTGCAATGTCAGTTTTATTATCTGATACACCATTATTGTCATTTACACTTACAGTGTTGTTTAAGTCACCATATTTAGTAACTTTACAGATAACATTAATGGTTAATCCATCAGGACCGATTGTTAAGTTACTCCATGATTTAGTAGCATTATTAAATCCAACAGTGTAGTTGGTAGATACAAATTCTAAACCAGGGGATAAAATATCCATAACTGTTACATTTCTGATTTCAGTGTTGTATTCGTTTCCAATGACGATGTCAAATGATACTAACTCACCATAGTTAGGAGTAGTTACATTTGCAATCTTGTCAACAGTAACACCGACAACAGTAATGTTTTCAGTACTAGTTACGTTGTTTACTTTCACATTATTGGAAATAACGGTAGTTTCAGGAGCCATTACAACAAAGGTTACTTTGAATTTGTATACTTCTCCAGCAGCCATGGACGGAATAGTCCATTTGATAATACCATTATCTTTACCACTTGCATCTTCATTAGGTCCAGTTGAGTTAACAAATACTAACTGAGCGTTATTGAAGATATCTACTACTTCAATGTTTTTACCTTCGATATTATTATCGTTTGAAACAATGATTTCGTAAACTACAAGTTCTCCAAGTGAATATTTTTTGTCATCTATGTTTGCTTCTTTATCAATGTCGTATTTAGCAACTTTTACGAATGAAGTACTGTTTTTGACACCGTTATGATCATCAACGTAAACAGTGTTGTTTAAAACGCCGTAATCTTTAACAGTAGCACGTACTTTAATTACTAATCCTTCAGCAGGAACATTTACAATCCAGTAGACTTTTTGTTTATCAACAACAGTCATATTTGCAGTAAAGTTGGAATCGAGGAATTCTAAACCATTACCTAAAACATCAGTAATAGTTACATTACGTGCAATACCATCAGTAGGGTTAGTAACATTAAGGATAAATTCAACCATACCATCGTAGTTAATAATTTCGTCAACAGTAGTCTTATTGACAGTTAAATTAACAATAGTAATGTTTTCAGTATCAGAAACATTATTAACAAATACTGTGTTAGGAATTGTATTAGCTCCAATTAATTTGAAAGTAACATTGAATTCAACAGTAGCGCCTTCATCAATTTCATCGAAAGTCCAGTAAATCTTATTCTCGCCAAGGTGGCTTAAATCTTCATTAGGACCGGTTGAACTGATGAATTGTAAGCGTTCATCAAATTTGTCCATTACAACAACATTATTTCCTTTAATATCGTTGGTATTAGCTATTACAATTGTGTAAGTTACTTCTTCACCAACTGAATATACTTTATAAATGTCGTCTGCAACTTTAATAATTGTGTATTCAGGTACAAATACTGAGGAATTATCAGTTTTATTGTCACCTTTACCATTATTATCGTTAACAATAGCTACATTGGTTAAATTACCATAATCAACAACTTTTGCAACAACAGTTAAAACAATCTCGGAATTAGCACCAAGATCAAAGTTCCATTTCACATCATGTAATGAAGAGTTCACTCCACCATAATCAGCACTTACAAACTCTAATCCAGCAGGTAAAACATCCCAAACAGTCACATTATAAGCAATAGCATCGAAACCATTGTATACAGTAATGTAGAACTCTACTAAATCACCGTAATTAGGATTTACAACGTTAACAGTCTTATCAACAGTAACTTCAGGAACAATAATAATCTTGTTAGTAGTTACATTGTTAACAGTAGCTGTGTTTGTAATAGTTCCATTTGTTAAAGCTGTTAAAGTAATGTTTAAGACAACAGATTCGCCAGCACCAATATGATCAATAGTCCAGGTGTAATTACCTGAGCCACCTAATTGTTCTTTAATCCAGGTATCAACTACGACAATGTCATAACCGTCAATGTTGTTTGTGTTTGTAACAGTAATTGTGTAGGTTATGTTATTGTATTTAACAATGGTACTTTGAGTATCTTTAACAATACTGTATTCAGGAACAAGTACTGAAGAATTATCAGTTTTATTGTCACCTTTACCATTATTATCGTTAACAATAGCCACATTGGTTAAATTACCATAATCAACAACTTTTGCAACAACAGTTAAAACAATCTCGGAATTAGCACCAAGATCAAAGTTCCATTTTACATTATGTAATGAAGAGTTTACTCCACCGTAATCAGCACTTACAAACTCTAAACCTTGAGGTAAAACATCCCAAACAGTCACATTTGAAACAGTTACGTTAAATTTGTTGTAGACAGTAATGTAGAACTCTACTAAGTCACCATAGTTAGGGTTTACAACGTTAACAGTCTTATCAACAGTAACTTCAGGAACAATAATAGTCTTGTTAGTAGTTACGTTATTAACAGTAGCGTTATTTACTAAAGTACCGTTTTTGAGTACTTTTAATGTGATTGTTACATATTCAGTTGTACCTTTAGCGATTTTTGGGATAGTCCAGACACATTTGTTATCTGTATGTACTCCATTTCCACTTGCACTTACAAATTCGAATTTACCGTCTTGCCATACATCAATGACTTTTACATTAATTCCATCAATGTTGTTTGTGTTTGTAACAGCAATTGTGTAAGTAATAGTGTTGTTAATGTATGAAACATCAACTGAAGTCTTATCAATTGTGTATTCAGCAACAGATACGTTTACAGATGCATTGTTATTTGTTAAGTTAGTGTCATGACCAGTACCGTTTACTGAAACATGGTTTGGAATAACACCAAATGCATTGATTTTACATGTAATGTTTAAAGTTACAGTTTCACCAGGAGCTAATGAACCAATAGTCCAGATTCCAGTGTTTTGATCATATACAGTTCCGGAAGTGGATTTGATATCTTTAATGATTACTCCTTGGTCAATTAAATCAAATGCAGTTACATTATTTGAAGTGTCAATACCTTTGTTAGTTACAGTAATGTAGTATGTAATTTCATCGAATAAGTTTGCAAGTCCGTTAGTTGCGTTAGTTGTTTTTGTTACTGCTAAATCAACAGATGTTAAGTGTACAGTTACATTATCAACTACACCTTCAGGAACTTCCACACTTGTAACGTTTGCTTCGTTGAAAATATCTTTATCAGCACTTTCTTTTACTTTTAAACCGGTAATTGTAATTGTGAAAGAGTCACCAGGGTGCATTGTTCCATAATAGACACTACCAGTCCAACTACCTTTTGATACACCATCAAGAGTGTATTGTGCGTTTGTGACATCTAATAAAGTTGCATCCAATATGTCAGTTAAAGTGACATTGAATGAGTTAGAGTGTCCAGTAGCAGTTACTGTAATTACATATTGTATTGAATCACCAGCAATAACTGAAGTTACGTTAGCAACTTTTTCAATAATGAATCCACAGTCTGTTATGATTGGAGTAATTTCAGTAGATGAATTGATTCCAGTGTTTTTGGTATCAGTTGTAATGTTTGCAACATTTACAATGATTCCTCTACTTGAAGCGTTTACTAAAGCTCTGAAATAGAAGGTTCTTTTCTCGTTAGGTGCTACATCACCTAAGTTGATTACAGTAGCATTAGTGTAAGGCATCCAAACAACTTTGTCAGTGGAGTATTCAACATTGAGTAATTGAGTTACATCATAGTAGTCTGTTAAAGTACTGTTAAATGCAACAGCAGGTCCTTTATTTTCAACAGTAATTGTGTATTCAATATTTTCTCCTGCGATAACTCCAGTAGTAATGTTATCTACTTTATTTACATTTAATTCAGTGTTAGATATAATGGTAGTAATGTTTTCATCAACATTGTTATCATATCTTGATTCGTTAACTGAAGTGGAAACAACAGCAGTGTTGTTTAATATTCCTAATGCACTAGCATTTAATAATGCTCTAATGTAGACTAATTTCTTGGAGTTTGCATTAATTGATCCTAAGGAAATGGATTGACCGTAATTGTTCCAGCGAGTTCCATCTAAGGAGTACTGTACATTTGAGAGGTATTTTCCATCAAAGATGTCTTTAAGAATTACATCATATGCGACATCAGGACCATTATTTTCAACAGTAATTAAGTAAGTTACTTGTTTACCAGCGTAGATATCACTAGTAGCTATTTTTTCAACAGATAAGTCACATACAACTACATGAACCATGTTAGTGGATGAGTTTGTGTAAGATCTGTTGTTTTCGTCATTTACAGATGAGTAATTAACTTCTGCAGTGTTGTATATGTCTTTACCTAAGATATCAGCTAAGTCTTGGTCGAAAGTACAGTTAAAGACTAATGTGAATTTGCTGCCAGCTTCTAATTCGCTTCCAGATACAGTTAATGTATTTGTAGCGGAATCGAAATTGACATTCCAAGGCAAGTTTGTTTCATATTCGTTGGTAAAGATTAATCCTTTATCAAGAACATCTGCAAGGTTAATTGTGTAAGCTGTAGAAGTACCGATGTTTTCAATAGTAATAGTGTATTCTACTTTTTCAGTTACATTGTATTTTGAATTGTCCGCAGTTTTGGTAATTTCAAGATCAGGTTCAATAACTGTTACAGTAACTTCATCATTACCTTCAAATGCTCCATTTACATCAAATGTTACGCTGTTTACTTTTAAGTCACCAGCTTTGTTTACATTTTCATCTTTGACTAAAGCAGTGATGTTAATCACTAATAATCCATTAAAGTCAGATGAGTGAACATTATCGTAGCGAATAATGATTTTTTGACCGATTACTGTGACTGGTACTTCAGTACCGTTTAAGTAATGTGCAGATACGAAAGCTAAACCTTCAGGTAAGTCATCTTCAATTTGGATGTAAGTGTAATTACCGGTAGGCAAGTCAAGAGTGATTAAGTAATCAATACCTTCACCAATAGTTACTGTATCAAGACCTTGAGTTACATTAGTGTTGTTAACATTTTTAATGATTGAAGGACCTTGTGTAGTAATTATTTTTGACTCTGCAGTTTTGATGTAGCTTCTAGTATCATTGCTTGCGTATGGAACAGAATATCCATTTACAAGAACAGTGTTTTTGAAAGTATTACCAATTACAACATCGTCACGTACAGTGAAAGTAAATCTAATGACTTTTACTTCGTTAGGATTCATATCTCCTAAATTGATTTTAGCAGCATTATCAATCCAATCAATTGCAACAGGATTATTGTTTAATTTAGCTGTAATTCCTTGTTTACCGTTTAATGCGAATTCATTTACTAATTTTGTTAAGTCATCTAATATTGAAGCATTGTATAATACAGAGTTACCAGTGTTTTTGACAGTGATTTCATAATAAACACCATCTCCACCTTCAATTACAGTAACATTAACTGTTTTAGTAACAGTAATCTTAGGTTCGACGATAGTTATGTCTGCTCTGTCATAATCATGGGATCCTTCGTATTCTAATTCAATATTGTTCTGTCTAACTACTCCTGCTTTGTTTGAAGCAATGTCTTTAACAAGAACAGTTAAATTAATGACTAATTTACCGTCATAAGTGTATGAATCAATATTTGTGTAGTTAATTAAGACTTTATTATCAACTACTGAAATATTTTCAACAGCACCAAATTTATCGGCAGCAGATACAAATTCAAATCCAGTAGGGAGAGTATCAATAATGTTAAGAACTGTATAATTACCTTCAGGTAAGTTTACTGTAATTAAGTAGTATACTTTGTCCCCAATAGTTACATACAATTTGCTGTTAGTTACGTTAGTACCATCAACGACTTTGTCAATAGAAGGACCTTCGGTTCTTATATCAGCATTGTCAGTTCCAACGTATGCTCTTTCTTCACCGTTTATTATAGGAATTGAGTAACCTTTGATAGTAGCAATGTTATTAAATACACTACCAATGAAAATATCATTTTTAACAGTGAATACTAATCTAATGTTTTTAGATACACCTGGGTTTAAATCACCTAAGTTAATAGTTAATACACTACCGTTCCATTGTCCAGCAGTTTCAACACCATCAACTAATATTTGAATATCAGAAGCATCTCCAACAAATACTCCAATGAATTTTGTTAAATCATCAACAACAGATGCGTTGTATAAAATGGAATTACCAGTGTTTTCGACAACTATGTCATAATAAACATTGTCTCCACCTTTAACAATAGTGTTGTTAACAACTTTATCAATAGCTACTTGAGGTTCAACAACAGTAACAGAAGCAGAGTCTGAAAGTTGTTTGTTGTTCCAGTAGTAGGTTGCAGTATTTACTTTAGGAACGATTGAAGCTTTATTTTGAGTATTGTTTAATACAATAGCTGTTAGGTATACTCTGAATTTTTTATCGTAGTTGTAAATCACATCTTGTGCAAAGTCATTGTTAAATGAAATTGTTACAACACGATTTGTGTAATCAATAGTATATCCGGTTGTTTCGCTAACAGTTCCGTCTTTAAAGACTTTAACTGAATTTAAAATGTAGTCAAATCCAGCTGGAAGTGCATCTTTAATTTCAAGACGGTCATATGAACCGGTTGCAAGATCAACATCAATTACATATACGATTTCTTCACCGATAGTTACATGAGTTTTATCATTGATAATGCTTGTATTGTTTATGTTTTTATCAATGTGTAATCCGACAGTGTTAAATCTGTCTATATCATCATCAGTGAAGTTTTTGACATATTTAGTATCATCACTTACGGAATAACCATAGAAATCAACTTTATTATCATGGGTAACACCGATTTTTACATCAGCTTTTACATTGAATGTAAATTTGATAACAATAGATTTAGCTGCATCAAGTTCATCCATGTAGAATTTGATAACATTTCCATTCCATGAAGATACTAATTTACCTGTTTCATTTCCTTCAACTATTGTGATATTTAAGTCGTCTTTGTTTACAAATTTAGTAATCAAATCAGTTAAATCGTCAATAATAGTTGCATTATATAATACTGAATTTCCAGTGTTTGTAGCACTGATTACTAATTCAACACCATCAAGACCTTCAACAGTGGTTACATTATAAATTTTAGTAACGTATGCGTTAGGTGAAACAATAGTTACATTTGCTTTTGAGGTAACTTTATCAAACCAGGTTACAGTAGCAACGTTGGTTTTGAGTTGTCCAACAGGGTTTTTAGCTACATCATTTACAACAATACATTTGTAGTTGACAACTAAAGGTTGGTCAATTACAACAACATCTAAAACGATGTTTAATTGTCTGCCGTTAAGAGTGTAGTTATCACGGGTTAAAACAGTACCATCAGATAAAACTAATGAACCTTCAATTAATTCAAATCCATTAGGTAAAATATCGTTGATTGTAATGTTTACAAATCCTTTTGGAACATCGATAACAATTGCGTAGTCGATGATTTCACCGTATGAAACAAATTCAGTGTCATTACCTTCAGAAGTATTAGTAACAACTTTATTTGCGTCAAAGTAGGTTAAAGTACTGAATGCTAATGAATCATTGTCTGAATAGTATCTTGTTTCATTGTATCTGTTATCAGGCATAGAACCTGCATCAATATATGCAGTATTGGTGTAATTTGTACCAAGAACAACATCTGGTTTTACAACAAATGTTAATTCTACAATAAGGTCTTTAGTTTCTTCAACTTCACCAAAGTCAATGCATAAAACAGAATTATTCCAGTATACTTTTGCTTTTCCGGTTTCGTTTCCAGATACAACAGTTATGTTGATATTAGCAACATCTTGATCAATAATGAAGTTATTAATCAAATCAGCTAAATCTGTACTAATAGTTGTATTGAATAAAACACCGTATCCGTTAGTTTTTCCATCGTATGTTATTTTTACAACGTCTCCACCTTGAACAGAAGTGACGTTTACTTTACTTTCCAATTTAGGAACAGATTGGACAATAGTATAGTCAGCACGGTCAGATAGGTAAGTTGTATGAATCATTTCATTTTCAAGAATGTTATATATGAACTCTTTTTTAGATGCATAATCTAATGAACAGTTATAGTACACTTTAGCATCGTTTACATCATCAAAGACATAATCATAATTGAAGAAAGTTTGATTAGCAACATAATACATTAATATTGTTACATAATTTGTAACATTATTTGTAGCTAATAAAGTACCGTTAAATCCAATATGTACAAGATCAGAGTATTTTTTCTCAACATATGGCTCAGTTGCTATTGCCTCAGCACGAGGAGTTGGTTTGGATACACTAAATACATATGATACTACATCTACACCATCGTGAAGTACACCATCACCGTAGATAACTTCAAATCTGTAGAATCCTAAGTTTGGAGCTAAATCTTCAAAGGTTAAGTTAACAACATCTAATTGTGGTAACCAAACTGTTAAATTAAATACTCCGGATTCACCAATGTATAATTCTGATTTATTAAAGTCATTAGAACCCATAAAGTCTTTTGAGAATTCTAATCCGTAAGTTTCTAAAGTTGCATTACTGAATAATGGTTTATCTAAGATGAAATTGTATCCACCTTCAACTGAAGAATATCTTAATACATCAGCTGTGTTAACAATTACACTAGCTGGAACAGCATGTGAATTGAAAGTTACAGTGTAGAAAATAGTAATATTTTCTCCTTGGTTTAATGTACCAAAGTCAAATCCTTTAGTTGAATCGAAATAATCCATTGTAATGTCAATAACAGTACCATTACCGTAAACTGCTCTAAAGTTAGTTACAGTACCATCTTTAATCCATTCACCATATTTATCTAATAAATCATCAGCAACAATAACATCGTATGCAGGAGCGTGACCATCGTTAGAGATAGTTACATTATATTCAACTACATCTCCATTTTGAACAATAGTATCATTTACATTTTTATCAATGTTCATGTTAGGTTCGTTGAGAAGCATCCAAACTACTTTTTCAGAATCATAATTGTTCTGTTCAATATCATTATAATAGATACTGATTAAGTTAGGTTTGAATAATTGATCAGCTAAGTATTGAGTTCCAACTTGTAAAGTAATATAAATTCTAAGAGTTGTTACGTTTTGAACAGGTTTGTAAACTTTATTATATACAAAACTAATAGAACGTGTATTAGAATCTAAAGTAACTACAGGAAGAACCTCATTTCCATCAATATCATATAATTTTGAAGTTTCATCAGCAAATGCCCAGTGTCCTGCTTCAGGAATAATTCCAGGGGTACTTGGGTTAACATCAAATCCGTTAATTGAGAAAATTGGAATAGTTACATAATCTTTAATTTCAAGTTTATCAACAGAGTTAGGAACGTGAATTTCAATAAGGAAAGTTACATTATCTTGAGCGTAAATGTCATAGTAATATTCTTTTCCTTGTTCCACACCATTAATATGTGAAATTGATTTACTGTCTGCTTCAGGAGCATCAATAACTATGCCTGCACCATCAGAATCAGATACATAATTACCGCTTTCTAATTTTACAGTTCCAGTAACAGAATTGGATAATCTGTCCATTGAGTTAATAACTGTACCTTCATGGTTTATTGAATTTACAGTTACATTAAATTTAATAGAACCGGAAGTTCCGTTTAAAATTACATCAGAACCGAATGTATCATTGAAGAACTGTGAAACATAAACCATAATCCTCCATTTACCATTAGTTAAGTTAGTAATTGTGTAATAAGATTTGTTCATTACATAAGTTTGACCATTGTAGTATAATACTAAGTCTTCACCAGTGAAAGTTTGATCAAAACCAAGCTTTCCACCAACAGTATCATTTAATACAAATTCAGTGAAAGTGAAGTAATCTGAAATTTCATAATGTATTGTGTAAGATAATTTATGACCCGGTCCAGTATAACCATTATTAGTACCATTAAGGTCAGTGACACCTTTAACAATCTTGATGGATTGTAATGATACATTAAAGTCATCGCTAACTGAGTCTTCAAATCCGTATTCGCCAATGCTGTAAGTAACAACAGCTTCGTTTCTAGTTAAGTTTCTAGCACCAGTTAAGTTATTGATAATTTCTTTTAAATCATCAGTAGTGTTATCATATTTTGGTGCATAAACCATGTAAGTAAATTTGTAATCTACAGTGCTTGGTCCACCAACAACAGGGTTTTTGAATTTAATTTCAATTTTACCACCCATATCGTCAGGATAGGATACATCATATAATTCTTGAGGAACTTCTTGTCCACGTGAGTCTGTGAGAACTAAAGTGCCAGGGATGTATTTTAAGTTAGATGGAAGATTATCAATTAATTCTAATAAAGTGTATTCAAGATCATTTACTAAATCAACAGATACACTAAATTCAAATCTCCATGTATAACCAGTAGCTACTTTACCAGAGCTAGCACCTAATTCAGAAGATTTATCCACGTGTACAAATTTAGGTTTGATATAACCTGTAGATTCATTACCTCTAATTGCGTTTTCATAACCAGTATAATCGTTACCATATTGGAAGAATGGAATTGCAGTTATATTAATCAAATCAGTATTGTTATGTTTTTTGTCTAAAACTCCACTAATAACAACTTCAGCAGGAGGGTGTTCTGGAGTAAAACCACCAACAGGAATCTGTAAAATGAAAAGAGTATTTCCTTCAGGAACATCAACATAAGCTTTATTGATTGGATCATACCAAGTTCCGTTACCTAAATTAGTACCTTTAACAACAGCAACTTTATGTCCGAGGTAAGTTGCAGTAAAGTTATCAACAGATCCTGGAACAATTAAATCAACAACAGTATTATAACCACTAATTACACCAGTGTTATTAAATTCAAGTGCATAAGTAAATTTCTCACCAACAATAACTTCCAAAGGATCTTCAGGAGTTAATGGTGTCTCAGATTTATATTTACCATTATATTCTGTAACAATTACATTAGGGAATGAGGTAATATTAATAATAAAAGTATCACTTGCAGTGTCATTATATATTCTTACATGGTCTTCATCATCAGATGAGAATCCGTATGCAAAAGCAGTGTTAGTTAAATTCTTCAAAATCTCTGCATTTTTATCAACATAGAAGAAGAAGTAAATAACTTTAGTTTCACCAGGTGCAAGATCTCCAATAATTATCTTAAACTGTTTACCTTTATTTCTATATTCAGCAGGTAACCCATCACATGTAATAATTACATTTTTAATCTTGTCTTCATTAATTAAACCTGTTAAATCATCATAGATGTAAACTCCTTTAGCAAGTGCATCACCATTGTTTGTTACTTTAAATTCGAAAACAATAGCACGGTTAACTTGACCTTCTTTAACCAAAGCAGTTTTTTCAAGTGTGATATTAGGTTCAATAATTGTTACATTTACATTATCTTTATTGATGACAGTGTTGTTTGAAATAAGAGTTGCGTTATTTGTTAAAATTACACCATCAACATTAGAATTAATATTCTCTACGATTGTACGTACATCAATCACCATACGATTATTATAATCATATGAACTGAAGTTTATAAATTCAAAAGTTATTTTACTATCATCTAAAGATGTGGAAAATTGAGCAGGAACTCCATTAATTTTTGCATCTTTAAACAAAATACCTTTAGGCAATTCATCAATAACAGTAATATTTGAATAGTTACCCTTAGGCAAAATAATATTTATATAATAATTTACAATTTCTCCGATTGCCACATTGTTGTTATAAACAACTTTTTCCATAGTAGGAAGATCAGTAGCAAATCCTGCGGAATCTTTCTTAGTATAGTTTCTTGTGTTATTTGTAATAGTCGGTGTTGAATAACCAATAATAGTAATATCACCAGTATTGTATGAACTACCAATCATTACATCATCTTTTACAACAAAATTAATCTGAACGTGTTTAGTAGTGTTCGGACTAATAGTTCCTAAGTTAATAGCTGCATCCAAATCTTCAACAGTATACTTAATACCATCAATGGTTACAATAACATTAGCTAAATCTTTATCTTTAATATAATTATTAATTAAATCAGATAAATTGTAATTAACACTAACATTACATGCATTACCATTACCATTATTAGATACATCTATGATAAGAGTTACGTTAGTACCACCTTGTACATCAGTATCATTAAACCCAATAACAACATCAAGTACAGGTTCAACAATAGTTACATCAACAGCATCTTCATTAATAAAAGTGTTATTACTTACAAGTGTAGCAACATTAGTTTTGGTAACACCTGCGACATTAGCATTTACATCATCAACTACACATGTTACATATAATACCAAATTACCATCATAGTCATCAGCATCAATATCAATGAATGTAAAAGTAAGTGTGTTTCCATCAATAGTAGGTGTTATTATATTACCTGCTACAGTTGTATTAACATAAGTAAGATCATCAGGTAACACATCACTAATAGTTATATTATTATATTTACCATTAGGTAATGTTACATTTATAATATAAACAACATTATCACCAATAGCTACTTTATCATTAGCTACAGTTTTATCCATACTAGGTAACATTGTGGTAAAACTTACAGTATCATTATAATCATACCTTCTTGTTTGAGAAGACATGTATGGTAAAGAGTTCCCAGCTATATTAACATTACCAGTATATGAACTACCAATAATAACATTATTTGTTACATTAAAATTAATTATAATCTGTTTATCAGTATTTGGTTCAATAGTACCTACACAAATACTGGATAAATTAGTTATTACATCTACCCCAATTATACTCAAAGTAGACATGTTTACATATTCACTAAACAATGAAGTTAAATTATTAATAGTGACATTGTATATGTTAGCATCACCATTATTAATAATATCAATTAACAAACTAACATTTTCTCCACCTTGGACAATATCTTTATCAAAAGACATGCCAATATCAAAATTCGGTTCAACAATATTTACATCTGAATTAACTTCGTCTATCAAATTACCATTTGAGAAAAGACTTAAGTAATTAGATTTTGATCCTCTGATATTTTCTGGAGTGTTAGCCACAGTAGCATTTAAGAATACTACTATATTTTCACCATATTTCTCATAATCGACATTCAAGAATTCAAATGTTACAATTTGTCCGTCTACATGAGGAGTAATAGAAGTACCATTCTCATAAACAGCACCACCATAAACAAAGCCATCAGGAAGAACGTTCTTAATTGATACGTTATTATAAACAGTACCGTTCTCTAATGATACATTAATTGAATAAGTAACATTTTCCCCAATATTAACATTCGATTTATCTCCAAGAGTCGTATTATATACTTCCATATTTACGGATATAGCCGATTGATCATTAGCAATAGGATCATTAAGTGTATTTAATGGCTCCTGGCTAATTATCTCTTCATTAGTCACTTCTAAAGCAACAGTATCATTTGAATCTGCTTCAGCAGCAGAAACCCCTGATATGAATACTAGAAGACTAATAAAGCATATAACCTTTAAAATATTCAGTTTACTCATTCTTTTCATATAAATCACATTACTAATAAATTAGAGATGTATATATATTATATATATTATATATATTTTTAGAAAATCAATTATTTAAATCAAACTATTTTTCTCTCTTGTATATTAAAAAAAGTGAATATTAAAAAAATAAAATAAAGTAAAAAATAAAAAAAGTTCAAAGATAATATATAAAAATTATACAAATTTAGAAATATCAGTATCCTTTATGACCTTCTTTCTTAAAATCTTGTCAATACCAGTTCCGTATTGCGCTGCTTTTTTAGGTCTGTAAGCTATTTCATAATCCAAACCTTCTTCGAAAGCCAATTTTCTTAGGATACTTTTTCTCATATCATCATGCATTGAAACAATTTTTTTATTATCTGGAATGTTTAAGACCAATTCTACAAGTGTTTTATCTAAAAATGGCAATCTTAATTCAACTCCATTAAGCATTGAGCATGCATCATCCCTTTCAAGGTTTACATGATACATGTTTGATATATCATCTCTAAGCTCATAATTAAGTGTTCCATCAATGAAACTTTGTAAGTATCTTTTATATCCTCCAAATAGCTCATCTGCACCTTGTCCGGAGATTGCAACTTTAATGCCGTCACGAGCAACCATTTTTGTTGCAAAGTATGTTGTAAGACCTACTCCAACTTTCATTAAATTATCATCACCAATAGCTCCAATTACGTCAGGAAGTGCTTCACGTACCATATCTTCTGTGACTTCGCAAATTTCTAAATCCAAGTTTAAGAATTTTGATGCATATATTGCTGCTTCAACATCTTTAGATCCTTCAACACCTACTGCATAGAGTTTAATTTTCAAAGGAGTGTTTTCAGAAATTTCTTTTAACAATAATGCTAAATATGAGCTGTCAATTCCTCCAGAAAATATCACACCAACCTCATATAATCCATCTACTCTTTTAATAATGCTTAATCTTAACATTTTATCGATTTTTGAAACGTCCCCATCAAAGACTTTTTCATATATTGGCTGTGTTGGTGCTACATCCTGCCAGTTGTAAAGGATATGTTCTGGTTTTAATGTATTAATGTCAGTTATACCAATTTCTTTTAATGCTTGTCTTGTTGAAGCAAATCCTTTAATTTCCCCATTTTCACCATAAAATAATGGCTTAACTCCTAACTGGTCACGTGAAATAGCTAAATTTTGCCCATCCCATATAGCAAAAGCATAATCACCGTCAATTAATCTAATTGCTGCTTGTGTTGCATTTAATAAATCCAATTTATTGTAAAATTCAATTAAATGCAATAATGCTTCACTATCTGAGGTTATTTGATCTTCAACACCTACTTTTTTTAAGAAATTTCTAATGGTATGGAAGTTATATATTTCTCCATTAAAGACTAAAACAAGATTATCTTTAGTAATTGGCTGAGATTTTGATGAACGGTCATTTGAATCATAAATTGAAAGTAAATTATGACCAAATGCAATTTTGTAATCATTATCATCTGCAAATTCATCTAAATTAATATCATTATAACATTTATCTAAATATATGCCTGAAGAATCAGGTCCTCTGTTTTTAGATGATTTTAACATTTTCACTATATCTTGTGCATTTACATTTCCTTGTAGACCTACTATTGAACACATGTTATCCAAAAATTCCTATATATTATTATATATTATTAATTAGAGTGTCTTATTAATTAAAATTTAAGGTTAAAAAAAGCAAAAAATCTACAATAGAAAAAATTATATAAAAAAAGAGAAGATTGAGCTTTAAATAAGCTAATCTTTCGCCCATCTTTTTAATTTAGGGAATACTTCATGCATCATCGCGGATGCTTCATTTTCGTCCATTTCAGGGTTTACTTCAACCATTTTTTTAATACAGAAATCTCTCATTTCTTCCATGGAAATATCTGATGTAAATTCACCATCTTTGAAACAGTAAATACAATATTCCTCATTTTTACTTCCATCTGCATTGGTTGCGTAAAGTTCTTCATCACCTAATGGCATTGCACATGATTGGCAAAACTTTTGATCTTCAAAATTCATAATATTTCCTCATTATAATTATTTAACTTCCTAATAATACTTAAAATTTGTTCTTTAAAGTGATTAACGACAAATGCACTTGCTAATCCAAAAATTCCACCGATTAAAACATCACCAGGATAATGTACTCCAACATACATTCTTGAAAATGGAATAGATATGGCGAATATTATTAAGCATATACTAACTAATTTAGTGTGTTTTTTAACTAACTGCCCAATATTTAACAGAACAAATGTTACAACAGCAAATGTTGAAGATGTATGTCCTGATGGAAATGAGTTTGGATCTGTTTCATTAACAAGTAAATGTACATTATCTAAGCTCATAAATGGTCTTGGTTCCTGAAATCCATTTTTTAATAAAACTACAAAGAATCCTGAGAGTAATAATGAAATTAAACTTAGTAGCATGATATTTTTTAGTGTTTCATTATTTTTTATATAAGCATATATTAAAATAGCTATTACTAAGAAGAATATAAATACGAAACTTCCCAGTTCAGTCCAGAATGGCATTATAGCGTCAAATACTGGATTTCGAAATGCGTGATTAAAAAAATAAAAGATTTGAGTGTTTAAACTCATATTTTCACCTTAATTTTCAATTGCTTTGTTGTATAATGATCCAAACACTCTGTTATAAAATATTCCAATATATGATGATACAAATAATCCGCTGATTACAGCTAAAATTGCAGAAATTACAATAGCTTGGTTATTGATGAAACCTGCGATGATTAATGTTACAAACATTAAAACAAAGCTTAAAGCAGCGCAGATTATAAGATAAACAACAAATGTGAATACAATAGCACCAATGTATTTAATCCATCCTATATTGGAGATGTTAGCAAATATTTCTCTTAAATCAAATGCTTTTTTAATTTCATCATATGCAACCATATTATTGAGTGCCATAATTAGGACGAAATATGAAATCATGTAAAATAGCCCTGAAAGTAGTATTACATGTATACCAAATGAACCATTTCCAAGCATTGCGCCAACTACAAAAATTATAGTTGGAATCATGTTATATGCTACTACTACAATGAAATATCTGATTCCATTTACAAACAAATCAATGACATTGTAAATTCCAGGTAATTCATCTTTCTCATCAATTGAAAACTTAAGAAGTTTCCATTCATATCCCATAATTAGAAGACAAACGATAAAACCAATGATTATTAAACCAATCACCATATTTACAAGAGATGCTGGAAGCTGTGAAATATTTACAACATTAATTCCAGTACTTTCCAATGCAGAATATGCTCTTAATATATCCAAAGAGGTTGTACTAATAAATAGAGATATTAAGTTAAATAGCGCAAATAACACTCCAAAGCTTAAAAGTTTTTTAATGTCATTGAATGGGTATTTTAACCCTTCAACAACATAGTCAGTTATACTCATTTTTTTCACCTATATTTGCATAGTGTATAATAATCCAATTGATCTTGTATTGAATATGGATAAGTATGGTCCAACAATAAACATAGTTACTAATGAGTTAATAAAAGTACCTAAAACGAATATTCCACCCGCGTTAGCTCCTAACATGCCACCAGTAATTCCTAATACAGTAAATATTATTCCTATGATTGCAGTAACTGCACAGGACAATATTAAAGTTATGATAATTAAACCTGCATAGGTTGTGAGGCATTTTAACCATCCAATATCATTAAGGACTTCTCTTATTTCACTTATTGCAAATGCTTTTGAGAATGCTCCATCATTATATGCCATGTGACATATTCCTATTTGTGCCATAAGACATGCAATGATTCCTACAACAAAAGTAATTAAACCACCAATAATAAATACAGCTCCTCCAACACTACCATCAATGCTTCCTGCAATAGCCACAACTAATATGAATAAAATCATAGGAACTAATAAATAAGCTATTTGAACTAGAAATACCTTTACACCCTCAATGAACATTTCAAAAATGTCATCAAATTCAGGTAATGGATCATTTCCGTTAATAATTCCGTGTACTGCAGTGTTTTCAACCCTATAACCATATCCTGCAATAAGAAATGCTGGAATTATTAAAAAGCTAAATAAGCACATTACTCCCAATATGATTAATGCTTTCCAATCCTTTGCAGAATACTCAAATGCATCCTTATATATGTCTAAAATCATTTTTATCACCTAATAATACTCTTCATCTAAAAGAAAAATATCTTCCATAACGAAATATTGTTCTTTATCTCCTTTAAATAACATTTTGTTAAACACTTGGGTTATTTCATATGCTAAAAATAAAGATGGGTTATATCTACCGTTTTCCAGAGCATTTATTGTTTGTCTGGTAACACCAACTTTATCCCCAAGTTCTTTTTGACTCATCTTGAGTTCTTGTCTTAAATATTTAATCATGGTTTTCATAATAATCCACAACATTATTTTTAAGTACGTGAGTAATTATGTTAAAAACTAATTACTTATGTTAATGTTAAATTACATAGTATATAAATTTAACTATTTTTAAGAAAATGAATATATGAACTTTAAATAATTAAAAAAAATGTAAAATAAGTTTATATTAATAAATTAATTAAATTAATTCTTATTTAAAATAAATATGATTAATTTTTCTTAATTTATAATATTAACAATAAATTAATGGAATTTACTAAAAAATTAACAAACAAAAGATTCATATAGTATGTAAATAATTATTAACATATGCAATGTTTAGATGACATTTGTAACATATCATTAACACATTGCACAGGGTTCAAAAAAATTATTATGCGCATAACTAATTATATGAAACCGATTTAATGATTATAATATTTTGGAGATTATTAATATGGTTGATTATATTATTGAAACAAGGAATCTTACAAAAAGATTTGGAAAACAAACTGCTGTAAATTCTCTTGATATGAAAATTGAAAAAGGAAAGATTTATGGTTTGCTTGGTAAAAACGGAGCTGGAAAAACAACAACAATGTGTATGCTCTTAAATCTTTCAAAACCAACAAATGGAGAGATATTTTTCTTTGGAAAACACTACAAACAAGATCCATACGATGTTTACTCAAAAATAGGATCAATTATAGAAACACCCGGTTTTTATGAAAATTTATCTGCTTTTGACAATCTAAAAGTCTTTGCAAAGCTTAGAGGAGACTACAATAAGGAAGATATTGAAAAAGCCCTTGAAATCGTTTCTCTTACACATGCAAAGGATAAAAAATTCAAAAACTTTTCATTAGGTATGAAACAAAGACTCGGAATTGCTGCTGCTATTATGCACAATCCGGAAATTTTAATTCTTGATGAGCCGATTAACGGTTTAGATCCAATGGGAATTAAAGAAATTAGAAAACTTCTAAAAGATTTATCTGAAGTTTACGGCACTACAATATTAATTTCAAGCCATATCTTAAGTGAAATTGAAGCTATTGCAGATGTTATTGGTGTAATGGACGGAGGATTATTAATTGAAGAAGTATCAATGAACCAGTTACATGAAAAATTAAATAAACATGTAAAATTTGAAGTATCTGACATTGATTTAGCATGTAAAATTCTTGAAAAACTTACATTAAAAGAGAATATTGACTTTTCAGTTAATGAAAATAATATTCATTTATACAATCATTTAGATTTAAGAGCTGAGTTTAACGAGCAATTTGTAAAATCAGGAATCAAAGTAAATGAAATGTCCATATGTGAAGAAAGTTTAGAAGAATACTTCACCAAGATTATTGACAAAAAAGAAAGATATGGTGAGTTTAATGCTTAAATTTATTGAAATGGAGTTTTTCAAGCTAAAAAACTCAAAAGTATTCCTGTTAATTTTACTAGGTTCAATAGCTCCTGCATTTTTAGTGCATTTCGGATTTTCAGGAAGAATTGATTATGGTGAAAAAATCACTTTTGCACTCTTATCCGGTCAAACAAACCTGTATATGTTAGCTATTTTTGGCCTGTTTCTTACAACAATTGTAGTATCATATATGTTTAGTCGTGAGTTTAATGAACATACTCTAAAATCAATACTTCCAACACCAATTTCAAGATCAAAATATTTAATTGGTAAATCAGTTGCATTTTTGATTTGGATTTTAATATTATGCTCTGTTTGCTTTTTTAGCTCCGTAATATTCTCATACATTACTGGAGTAGAAGGAATAAGTGCTAATTTGATTTTAAAGTATTATGGTGAGATGTTAATTGGAGGAGTTTTATTATTTATGGTTATGACTCCTATAATGTTTATTTCCATGCTTATGAAGAGTATGGTTCCAGCTATGATTTGTGCTGCAACATTATCACTTGGAAATCTATTTGCATACGGACACGATCCTGCAGTATTTTACCCATGGATTCTCCCAGCAATCGTATCTTCAGGTGAAATAGTCGAATATACATCAAATATAAGTATGGTTTACGGTTTAATTGCAATAACATTCATTGCAGGATTAGGATTAACATACTACCATTTAACACAAAAGGACATCAGATTATAGGTGATTTAAATGATTAATTTTATTCAAACAGAGTTTTTAAAGTTAAAAAATTCAAAACTGTTCATATTTAGCTTATTAAGCGGACTTGTTCCTCCATTTTTAATGTATGTTGGAGTCTTAGAAATGCAAGCAGAACATCCTGATTTCATTTTACACTTCTCACAAATGTTTGTTGAAACCCATGTGTATATGGCAGGACTGTTTGCAGTATTCCTTTTATGCGTTATAATATCCTATTTGATTGGACGAGAATACACAGAGCATACATTAAAATTAGTCTTAACAAGCCCAGTATCCAATTTCAAATACTTAACTGGAAAATACATAGTGTTTATAATCTGGACATTGATGTTGTTTAGTGTTACCTTTATTGGAACAATAATATTCGGTTATTTAGGTGGTGGAGTTGGTTTAACCTTAATAATGGCATTAAAATACTATGGTGTGATGTTATTTGGTGGATTTTTACTTACATTGGTTATGACACCATTTATATTCCTGTCAATGATTATGAGAAATATCGTGCCATCAATGATTGTTGGATCCATATTGGTTCTTGTAAACATATTCAGTTATGGCTGTCCATGGGGACCGTATTTCCCTTGGATGGCATGTTATATTATCAGTTCAAACACAATAACTGATTATTCATGCACATTATTAACACCAATAGCTACTGTATTGATAACCTTTATAATTGGTACAGTAATATCATATGGATACTTTAAAATTAAGGATGTTAGTTTATAATCATCCTTATTTTCTATTTTTAAAAAAGAGGAACAACAGAATAAACTGTTATTAATACAACCACGGTTATAATAACAATTGCACCCATTGGAGCCTTTTTCCATGCAAGAGCTGCTGCTACGATTGCACCTATTAAACCAATATACCATAATTGATTGTCTACTGTTAATACTCCAGGACAAATTAAAGCAGCTAATGCTGTATATGGAATTAAATTTAAGAATTTCTCGAATTTTGGTGAGAAATTAAGTTTATCAATAAATAAAGCCGGAATTAACCTTGGAATGAATGTTGCAAGGCTACAACCAATAATTACTAACATTATATAATCCATTAAGCATCACCTGAAAGTACGTATTCATCATCAACAATATACATTCCAACTGCTGCACCTACAAGTGTAGATACAATTAAAGCCCAGTTTCCTAAAAATTGGCTTAAAATAATGTTTAAAACAGCAGTTATCACTACTAAAGCTGCAACCTGTCTGTTTTCCTTAACAGCAGGAACTAAAATTGCTACAAATAAAGCGTAAAGTGAAATATTAAAACTGTTTGTCACAATTACCGGAAGCAAATCTAAAACTACAACACCGATTGCTGCTCCAAAAATCCAACTGAGCCATGCAATTATAGCAATTCCAAGATAAACCCATATTGAAGAATCCTGACTTAAAGAAAACATTGCAAAGGATTCATCAACAGTTGTATGAGCTGCCAGGATATTCAAAGGCAAATTAGAGTCTTCTACCTGATTTAAAACACAGGTTGACATTACAAAATACCTTAAGTTAACAACAAAGTTAGTCAACACAATTGCCATAATACTTGCACTGCTTAACACCATTGACGCAGCAATAAACTGTCCTGCTCCTGCATAAACAAAAACAGACATTGCCACAGTTTCCAATGGACTCATACCTGCTTTTATTGCAATTGCTGCATAACCAATTCCCATTGGAATATATCCAAAAGTAATTGGAATACCCTTTTTAGCACCCTCAATAAATTTAGCTTTTCTTGAAATAATAACAACCTCAAAAAATTAAAATAAGAAGTAATTTAACTAAGTAAATTACTTATTTGGTCTGTAGTAATAAGACCTAAGACTTTCATGTCTTCATCAACCACAGGAAGACAGGAAATGTCTAATTTACGCATTTTACGTGCAATTTCTTCAATTGCATCATCTGCATGACAATATTCAACATTTTTTGTCATGATATCTTTTAGACGATTTGTACCTGTTGCGATAGATTTAGATAAATCCCAGCTTGTAACAATACCAATAAGTTTATCATCATCACTAACAACTGGAATATGAGTTACATTTTTATCCAACATTAATTTAGCTGCTTCTACAACATCAGAACCTTCTTTAATTTTAGCTATTTTTTCCATCATTAAATCATCAACAACATTTTCTGATAGGAAATTAGCAAAAATATAATTAAGCTGGCCTTTTTCAAGTAAAAATGCGTCATGTCCATAGTTGGATTTTACTTCTGAAAATGAAACATCAACATTATTTGCATTAAGAGCAGTTACAATTTCCATACATTGATCTGTTGGATATAACCAGTCCGTATCAACAGAAATAATCTTCACATTTGCTTCAACATCTTTAAATCCATCAATTAATGAGTCATTAACAGATAAGTCAAATAAATCAACTGCTTTTGTGATGAATAAATAACTATTAGCGTCAAAACGTTTTACAAATGATTCTCCTTGGTGTTTTAAGTAACTTTCAACCTGGAAATCAACTGAAAAGTCATAACTAATTTCGTCTTTGTCCTGAAGGCCACGTCCAAATTTGATATCCATTGATTCATCACTTAAATAAGTAATATGTGCAATCATACGTGCAATGGACAATCCATTACTTGGAATTTCACAAGAATCATAGTAATTTCCATCATTCCAACTAGGATCTGAAAATATTGCCTGGCGACCTACTGCATTAAATGCAATTTGTTGAGGTGAAGACATTCCAGTAGTAGCTATTGCAATAGCCTTTTTCATCATTTTAGGATAAGATACAATCCATTCAAGGACCTGCATTCCTCCCATTGACCCACCAACAACGGCAGCTAATTGGTCAATTCCAAAAGAATCAACTAATTTCTTTTGAACTTTAACCATATCATTAATAGTAATTACAGGAAAATCCAAACCGTATTCTTTACCGGTTTTAGGATTGATTGAGCTTGGACCAGTAGTTCCTTTACATCCACCTAATACATTGGAACATATTATAAAGTATTTTTCACTATCTAATGCTTTTCCAGGACCTATTACCATTTCCCACCATCCTGGTTTTCTATCGCCATTATGCCATCCAGCAGCATGAGCATCACCAGTTAATGCATGACAAATTAAAATAGCATTAGATTTTTCTTTATTAAGCTCACCATAGGTTTCATATGCTACAGTAACTTCTTCAAGAGTTTTTCCACTATCTAATACAATTGGATCGGATATATCAAGGTATTTTGTCTCAACAATACCAACAGATTCTTTATTCATTTATACCCCTTTTATATTCAATTTTTCAATAGCTATTTTTGCAGCTGCTTGTTCTGCTTCTTTTTTATTTCTACCTTTTCCAACACCCATTTCTTTACCATCAACCATTATTGCAATGATAAATGTCTTATCGTGAGGAACTCCATATTCCTCTAATATTTCATATGATACGTCCATTTCGTTTGCATCACCATATTCTTTCATGGTTGACTTGTAATCAGCAAAGAAAACTACTTTTTTATCAATGAATTTAAATATATTCTCAGCAACAAAATTCTTTACAAAATCCCAACCCTGATCTAAAAACATTGCACCTAAAAATGACTCAACAATATCTGCTTTTATAGACATCAATTCATTTTTTGTAAGGTTTGATTCCTGAGCAGAGACGTGTAAATACTCATCAAGGCCCAATTCTTCAGAATAATGGATTAATGCAAATTGACAAACGTAATTTGCTCTTAATTTTGTTAATTTACCTTCACCATACTGAGGGTATTTTTCATAAAGATATTCTGAAACAATGACACTTAAAACAGAGTCACCTAAAAACTCCAAACGTTCATAGTTATAATCCAAACCATGTATTGTTGAATATGAACCATGAGAAAATGCAGTTTCATATAAAATCTTATTATCTGTTTTTATGCCAAATTTTTCAAACAAATTCATAGATAAATCCCAAATTAAGTTAATAACATAATTAGTTATGATTTTTTAGTTATATATACATAACTAATTATTTGTTTTCAAATGCTCCCTCACTTTATTTATATGTTAATTAGAACCAAATTAAAAATAAAAGAGGATTAGATAGCATGATTATTAATTGGAAACAAGAAATGAAAAAAATCGACCCTGAAATGAAATTTAGAGCTGAAGGCGGATGGTTAAAAACAGTTGAAGAATTAGACAAAAGTGTTAAAAACGGATACTCACTTGTAGGTGACTTTGTAAAAGCAGGTGATTATGAAGAAGAATACGATGAAGGATTATATCTTGACTGTAATAAAGAAAAAAATGGAAGAAAAGTACAACAGGATTACAGACTATTTCGTATTAGAGATGGTAAATTAAGATTACTTGATATGGTAATTGACGGAACCAGCACATGGGCTGTTGATTTATGGGATGCTGTTGAAGACGAGCTTTAAAAAAGCTATTTTTTCAATACAAACTTTGAAAAACCGGTTTCCTGGACGTTAATCCTATTATCCAAACAGGTAGGTTGTTGTAATAGAATAATTTTATGGTCTATATTTTGAGGATAATTTTTTCCCTTACCATCAATTATTCCTCTAAAACTTACACGAAATTCTCCTGTTTGTCCAATATCCATCATTATTTTCTCAGATGAAATAACATCATCAAAAAAGTTTTCAATATCACTTATTTCAAATATTGGAGCAATATAACTTATAGCCATCAACCCATTTTCATTTTCTCTAATTTTAACATTTCTTTGATCTAATTTGATAGAATCATTTGTTCTAGTTCTAGTCAATGTAATATAATCTGAAAGCCCAAAATTCAACATAAAATCACCATTATTACTATTATATTGACAAATAAGAATATAATTTTTATTGATGAAAAAATAAAATATAATACATGGGATTTGATAAGAAATTAATAGTATTTTTTCCAGTAATTGCTGGAATTTTATGGGGATCTGGTGGAATTTTTGTAAGAGCATTCAATGATTTTGGATTTCACACTCTTTCAATTTTCGCATCAAGAGTAATTCCTGCTACAATATTATTATTTATTATGCTATTGATTTATGATAAAAAATCACTAAAAATTGATATTAAAGATATTTGGGTGTTTATTGGAACCGGTTTGATTGCAACATTACCATCTAGTGTATTTTATAATGAATCATTACTTAATGTTTCTCTTTCACTAGCTGCATTATTACTGGGTCTTTCTCCAGTATTTGCACTAATTATATCAGTAGTATTATTTAAAGAAAAACTAACTTCAAGAAAAATATTCTGTTTGGTTATTGCACTAATTGGTTGTTTATTTGTAAGTGGAGTATTGGAAACATCAGGATTTAAATGGTCAGGATGGGGAATTATAGCAGGGCTTTTATCTGCACTAACATGGGCTATTTATGGAGTATTCTCAAAAATAGCTATTAAAAAGAATTATTCTACATTAACAATTCTCTTTTACAATTTCTTTATATGTTCCGTATTTCTAATACCATTTACACAGTGGGATTTATTTATAACATATACTGCTACAAATACACTAGAGAATATACTGGGTATTGTTTTTTATGCAATAATTACAATAGTGCTTCCATATTTCTTATTTAATTATGCATTAAAATACATGGATAATGGAGAAGCTACAATATTATACGGCGGTGCTGAGCCTATTGCGGCTACTATATTTGGAGCATTAATTTTTGCAGAATATCCAAGTATCCTTAATATGATTGGAATTATAATTACAATACTTGCATTATCATTATTGGTCAAATCCAATGAAATATAATTTAACAAAATATTTAATATAAGAATTACATTAAAACTAATTAGAGGTAAAAAATATGACTAACAACGAAATAGTTCTTTACAACAGAGAAAAAGATTACATCCCTCGTATTGCAGCAATCAATGATTTATGTGGATACGGAAAATGTTCCCTTGGAGTAGCTATTCCAGTATTATCTGCAGCAGGATGTGACGTTTGTCCTGTTCCTACAGGATTATTCTCAAATCACACTGCATTTCCTGAATGGCATATGCATGACACAACAGAAATTCTCAATGATTACTTAAACGCATGGAAAGGAATTGATGTTGATATTGATGCAATATACTCAGGATTTTTAGGTTCAGAGGAGCAAGTTGACATTATCAGAAGTGTTTACGAAACATATCCTAATGCTCTTAAAATCGTAGATCCAGTTATGGCAGACCATGGTCAAGTATACCCAACATATACCGAAGAATTATGCCAAGCAATGGCAAGTCTTGCATGTGATGCTGACATTCTTACTCCTAACCTTACCGAAGCAGCTATTATTTTAGGAGAACCAATCGGTGATGAATGGGGAGGTTCCAATATTGATGATGAAGAAGCACACCGTATTTTAAACGCTCTTTTAGACCTTGGAGCTAAATACGTTGTATTAAAAGGTATTCAAAGAGAAGATGGCATCATCCGTAACTTTGTAGGTGGTAAAGACATGGAAATTACAGAAGCATCCAATGAATTTTTACCATACATGTTACACGGTACCGGAGATTTATACGCAAGTTCCCTTTTAGCAGCAGTCATGGTTGGTAAAGACATGGCAAGTGCTGTTGAATTTGCAGGTAACATTACTCATGATGCAATAATTGTATCTTCAAAACAACCAAACTTCCAAGATCGTGGAGTAAACTTTGAAACACTTCTTGGTCAAGTAACCGATTTATTAGACTAATTTTTTAAGATGGTTTAAATACCATCTACAATATATTTTTTTAAAAAACTATTTTTTTGCGTGAATATTATGAAATTAAAAGCAGTACTACTTGAAGCAGGAGCAATTAACAACGGAGATATATCTTTAAGTGAACTTTCACAGGATGTTGATTTGACAATCTATGAAAATACAACCGAAGAAGACAAATATGAGCATATTGGTGATGCACAGATTATATTTGACAATAAAATTATAATGGATGAAGAAGTATTTGAAAAATGTCCGAATATTGAATATATTGGAATTTGTGCTACAGGATACAATGTTGTTGATATAGAAGCTGCAAGAAAAAGAAATATTACTGTTACAAATGTACCTGCATATAGTACAGACAGTGTTGTTCAGCTTACATGGGCACTTATTTTAGAACAAACCTGTAATTTAAGCCTTCATGATAAAAGCGTAAAAGAAGGAGACTGGATAAAGTCTGAAACATTCTGCTACTGGTTAAAACCAATTACTGAACTTGCAGGAAAAACCTTAGGTATTATTGGATATGGAAATATCGGAAGAAAAGTCGCCAATATTGCTAAAGGCTTTGGAATGGATGTTATTGTAAATACTGCACATCCTGAAAAATACGCCGATGAGATTAGTTTTGTTGAAAAAGATGAACTTTTTGCAAAATCAGATATTATTACACTTCACTGCCCACTTACCGAAGATACAAAGCAAATCATAAGAAAACAAAACATTGACAAAATGAAAGATGAAGTTAGAATAATCAATGTTTCTAGAGGTGGACTAGTAAATGAACAGGATCTTGCAGATGCACTAAACAGTGGAAAGGTATTATCTGCAGGAGTTGATGTAATTTGCGAAGAACCTATGGTAGAAGATAATCCTTTACTTAATGCTAAAAACATTATAATAACACCTCACATGGCATGGGCAAGTGTTGATGCAAGAAAAAGACTTGTAAGTGAAGTTTCAAAAAACCTTAAAGCATATCTTAATAATGAAAAAAGAAATGTAGTTAACTAGGTTAAATATTGAGCAATTAGAATCCAAATTAAAAATTATAAATAATATTTTTTTTAAAAATAGTTGAGATTTTTGAGATAATATGCGTTTATTATCCCAAATAATTTAAAAAGTACTATTAAAAGTACATGGATAAAAACCTATACTAATCTTTGTCTAGTAGTAGGTTTTTTGTTTTGCCAGCTGTATCTTCTAATCTTTTTGGATTTACCGAATCCGCAAGAAGCACAGACTTTTTTACGTATGTGGTAACTGTTTCTACCACATCTTCTGCATCTGATATGGGTCTTTTTATTCTTTTTACCCATTGATGGAGTTCCCTTTGACATTGATACACCTCCCCTTATTTATCATAAAATTATAATCTAGAAAGTATTGAATAATATTTATGGTGAAATATAAACAATATTGTCTCCTCTAATGAGCACAACACCGAGTCTTCTAGTAACTTCTCCGTCTTGTAACTCTTCTGCATCATTAAGAACTAAATTCATGTGTAAATCAAAGCTCTTAAGTATGCCTCTAAATTCACGATCTCCTTTGAGTTTGATTAAAACAGGAGCATCCACAGATTTTCCTAATGCGTCAAGTGGTCTTTGAACATTTTGTCCGCTCATTATATCACCTTATATTATTACAATTTTTATAGTTTTTAATATGAATTGAGTTAAATACTCATTTTAGACATAATATAATCAAGTTAAGATAAGACAAAACCTAATTAAAACTAATACTATTAATTATAGTTTATCTACTATATAAATGTTACTTTAATTCCATAAAAAAGATTAAAAAATAATAGTCATACTAAATATTAAGTAAACTACTATTTAAATTATTTTTCAAATGCTCTTAGACTTTTCTTAAAAATAAACAAGAACATAACTAACTCTAACCAACCATCATAGGCCATACCATGAATTTCAACCGTGAAAAATATATTGACATAATAATGTATATTCTTATTAAATGCTACTCAAAACCTAATTTGGGAAAAACCGTACTGTGCAGCATACTGTATTTCATTGATTTTAACTATTATGAGCTCTACGGGACATTTCTAACCAATGAAACCTATATTAAATCAAAAACGGGCATAAAACCTAAGCATTTCAATGAAGTTACAAATGAATTAATCGCAAATAAGAAGTTATTTTTAAGAAAAGAGCAGTATTATCACAGAATCATAAACAGATACTACCTTACAACTATCCCTCAGTTTAAATTTAGCATAGATGAGCTTGGAGTAATCAACAAATCAATTGATAAATTAAGTGAAAATAACGCAAGTACAATAACAAAATATGCAATAAAAGATCCTCCATTACATATTGCAGATTTTGGAGATGTTATAGATTACAGATATGTATTTTGTAGAAATGACAACTATTCTTTTATTAAAAAGTAATTAAGACAAAAATTTATTTATTTTAAAAATAATAATTATTATTAAATAAACAGTTAATGGTATTAATATGGTTGTAAAAGTTAAAAAAAGAAATTTTTTAAAAAAGAAAAAGATTAAAGAAATAAAAGCAGAATTAGGCGAATACGGAAATTTACTTCAAGGAAAGAAAAATGTTGAAATACTTGAAGCAGAACCAAATTCTTTTATTTTAGTTGATGGTGAACCATATATTATATTAATTGATGGAAAACCATTCCCAACACTCAAAGCAGCACTTGCAAATGAGATTGAATCCAAAACCGTAACTGTAGACATGGGTGCAATCAGATTTGTAACCAATGGTGCAGATATTATGAGTCCTGGAATTGTAGATGCATCTAAAGGCGTTGAAGCAGGAGATGTTGTCTTAATTATCGATGAAACACATGGAAAACCATTAGCTATTGGAGTAAGTTTACTTTCCGGTGAAGAAATGGTTGAAAATGATTCTGGAAAAGCAGTTGAAACCAAACATTATGTTGGTGATGATATCTGGAACTTTGAATTATAACGTGATAGTATGGCTGAATTAAGATACAGAGCTGGAAACATAAGAAATCCTGAAGTTCATAAAATTGGAATAATTGCACTTGGATCACATTTAGAAAACCATGGACCAGCTCTTCCAATCGATACTGATGCTAAAATCGGAGCACACATTGCATTTCAATCAGCACTTCAAAGTGGAGCTAAATTTTTAGGAATTATGTATCCTGCTCATGAATTGGATACAATTGACCATGGAGTGCATGTTTCTCTTGAAACACTAAAAGAAGAAGTTGTAAAAACACTAATTAATGCTAAAAAATTTTTAGATGTTGAAAAAGTAATCATTGTTAATTCACATGGTGGAAATATTCCTTTAATGCATGAATTATGGGATATCGAAGATAGAACTGACATGTATGTTGTATTTAACAATAAAGTGATTTCTTCAGAAGGCCCTCACGGTGGAAGCGGTGAGTTGTCAATGGCAAAAGTCTTAGGTATTGTTAATGAAGAAGAACTTAAAAATCAGTCAGATGTTAACAAATATGAAGAGATTGGCCTATATGGTTTTAAACAAGCACGCCATGATGACCCTAACATTGAAGCAGGTGCAAGAGACGTTGAAGAAAATGGTGTTTATATAGATGAAGAGTACGGAAAAAGACTCTTTGATTTAGCCATTAGCTCCGTACTTTTAGATGTTGAAAAGTTATTAGATTTCTAAACAGTTTTTTCAGATTTTTCATCATGTTGAGGAGTATCCTGTTCTTGATCATGCCCAGATTCAGATTCCTGTTTTGAATCAGAATTATCATGACTATTATCATCAACAGTAGTCTCCACTTGAGAATCAGAATAATCGTTAGAATCTGAATAGCTATAATCATCATAACTATTATCATCTCTATTAATCATATCCTCAGTAATATTTGTAACATTGTCCATAAACTCATTAGTTGTATTGTCATCTGGTAAAATTGATATTTGTCCAGTCATTGATGCACAAACACAAGCAAGACAAAAAGCTACAATTGATACTACAAAAACCACTAAACATACAGCAGACTTACTTTTAGACAAAATATCACTCCAATAAAATTATTAAAAATAATATGTTAACACTAATATAAATAAATATTGATACAATGAAAACTATTAAAAAAGCAATTCAAATTGAAATTAATGTTAAAAAATCCCAATTTATCTGTTCATTAGTTCCAACTAAGACAAAAGCTGAATCCAAGGAAGTTATTCGTAAATTCAATGAAAAATACAATGATGCAACACACAACTGTACTGCATACATTGTAAGTGACGGAGAAGGCTTTGATGATGATGGAGAACCTGGTGGAACAGCAGGAAAACCTATGATTAATGTTTTAAGAAAAAATGAGATTCATAATGTTACTGCAGTTGTTACCAGATACTTTGGTGGAATCAAACTTGGTGCTGGTGGACTTGTAAGAGCATACTCAAAATCAGTAATGGAAGCTATTGGAGAAGCTGAAATTCTCGAAATTGAACAGTATGATGTTTACAATCTTAATTTTGAATATAGTGACATTAAAACAGTTGATGGAGAAGTTAGAAACAATAAATTAGAAGTAATTGCTAAAGATTATAGTGATAAGGTAAGCTATGATGTTGTATCAAAAGACAATAGAGATATTTTAAAGATTTTTGAAAAATACCTTGGAAAAATTAGTGTTGAATTTAAAAATAAACAATTTTTAGAAAAATAAAATATTATTGAAGAACTTATTGTTCTTCAAAGTTAGCTGCAGGTACACCACAAACTGGGCATACGTAATCTTCTGGTAATTCGTCTTCTTCTAAAACGAATGCACAAACTTTACAAATATAAGCCATTCTAAACCACCTATTCTACTTTTTCAAACATATCGATGTTTGCACCGCACATTGGACATTTGTAGTCTTCTGGGAGTTCTTCGAATTCATCAGTTACATATCCACAAAGTTTACATTTGAATTTAGCCATATTTAATTCTCCTAAATACATTTAATTAATAATAGTATATTCATTTTAATATATAAATTAATCTATTTTTTCAAACATGCCTTTTGACATTTTACATTTTGGGCATTTAAATGAGGAAGGTAAGTCTTCAAATTTAGTTCCATTGTCAATACCTAATCCTTCTTCAACATTATCTTCATCAAAGACATATCTGCAGATTTTACACATATATTGAGCCATAAAAAAACCTCATTAAAATTTATTTGGAACTTTCAAGTGATCAGGAAGCGGTTTAATACGTGCAGGTGTTCCAATAGCCAAATAGAATGGTGGAACAGAGTGTATTACAATAGCTCCTGCAGCAACAATAGCTCCTTCACCTACTTCAACATTTGATAAAAATGTAGTATTACCACCAATTGAAGCACCACGTCTGATTTTAGGTCCTTGAAGTTCATAATTAATTCTTACAGGATATTTATCATTAGTAAAACAGGCACAAGGCCCGATAAATACATTATCCTCAATTACAGAATTAGTTGGAATATAAACATTAGATTGAATACTAACATCATTTCCAATAATTACATCCCCTTCGATTACAGTATTGGTTCCAATTAAAACATCATCTCCAATATTGGTATTTTCACGAATAACAACATTGTGTCCTGTTCTAAAATTATCTCCAATTACAACATCATTATAGATAATTGAATTTGACCTGATTGTGTAGTTGTTACCAATTACAGGAGGTCTTGAATTTGGAGAATATTCAACACCAAACTGAATATTTTGATCAGCAGGGAAATTTAATTCAGGTTTTGAATAATCATGCTGGATAGATTCTCTTTCATAAACAGGTCTTTCATAGACAACTTCATCTTTTTGTGCATAAAAGTCCTCTTCAGGATATCTTTGTTGTCTAGAGGGTTGTTTATAAAATTCATCCTGATTTTGAACACTGTAAGATTGTCTATCCTCATATACATGATAAGGATTCTCCCTAACTTGAACATAAGGTTTTTCCCTACTTTTTGAGTGTTTATCATCAAGAGTTTGTGAAAATCTAACCATATTATCAAACCTTCATTTAAATAAAATAAATCTATTAATGATTTAAGATATGTTTTTAATTAGTATATATACTAACTGGTTAAAAATTTGATGAATTTTATAATTATAGATAAAAAAATAAAAAAAAGTAGATGATTATTAAATCATCTATCTAACTTTCAAAGTTGTTTTAACAGAAGTTTTGCAGTACAGTGCTTTTACTGTGTATGTTTTTCCTATTTTAAGCTTTTTAATAATAGTTTTGCCTAATGTTTTCTTAGCAATACCCTTAGAGTCAGTTTTAACTTTGTAAGTTTTTCCCATAAATTTAAAGGTTATTACTTTACCTTTTACCATTTTACCGTTGATTTTAAGACTAGCTTTTAAGGTAAATGATTTTGCAGTTTTCTTAACAGTTAAAGAATAAACTTTAAGCACCTGTTTTACAGTAACTGTATTTTTCACCTTTTTAGCGTTAAATTCCGTGACAATTGAGTATTTATTTGGAATAAGATTAATTTTTAATTTAGCTATTCCGTTTGCATCTGTTTTAATGGTATATGTTTTTCCAGCTATTGTAAATTTAACAGTCTCGCCAACAACTGCATGACCGTCTGCACTTAAAACTTGAGCAGTAAAGTAAGATCCACCAAGATAATCAACAGAAATATCTTTAGTTATGATTTTAGAATCATCTGCTAAAGTATACACTTTAAGACAAACTGTTTTATTTTCTAAGGTAATATCAATCTGATTAGTCACCTGAAAGATGTTTTTACACCAATCTTTCTGATTTAGAAACTTAATATAAAAAGAATCATTTTCCACGTTCAATAAAAAAATGGTCCCTTAACTTTTTTGCTTTATCAAAAATAGAACCCTGTTCTAAAAATAATACTACTTTTTCAAATTCTTCATCAGTTAATTGGCATTTATTTAGTTTATCCAATTGAGTTCTAAAATTAGATAATAATTCACTTTCATTTCTAATTTTAACTCTTTCATATCCATTTTCAGATAATCTTTTAATAAGATTATTTTCCAATACTGCTTCACTTTGAGATGACATACTACTACCTTTCATATCTAAAATAACAACATCAATATTAAATTGTTTTAATAATAATTTTATTTCAAGTAATATATTAAATTTAATAAATTAACATCATTACCTCATCTTATTATCAAAACTAATATTTAACTCAAAATATAAACAATTAAACAGAAGGAATTAATTTATGGTTCAATATTGTAGGAAATGTGGAAAACAGCTTGACGATAATGTTAAGTTTTGTGATGCATGCGGATTTGAACTTGACGGAGAACTTCCAAAAGAAAATAGATCAGTTCCAGTTCAAACAAAAACCGATAAAAGTGCATTTCTTAGTAAATTACCTTTAGTTTTAGCTATTATTTCCACAATTGTATGTGTTGAAGGATTAACCACCCCTATTTTAATGGGTGAAGAAGCTATTATGGCTGCAATAGTTCTTGGAATTATTGGAGGAGTAGTTGGTATTGTTTTAATGGAGAGATTTGATGAGCCTTTAGTTGCTGCAATGGAGTTTATTGTAACTGGAGGATTAATTTATATTTTTATTGCAAGATTTGGTGATATCTCTCTTATATTGTTTATAATTACAGCTGTTGCTACATTATACTTTAAAGGACATCATGCAAATAACAAAAAATTGTTTGCTGTGCCAATAGCTACTATTGTATTGATATTTGTTCTTATAATGGCTGGTGGAGCATTATATCAGTTTAGCGCTGTAAATTCAGTAAGTGTTGGAAATATAAGTCAAAACATAACTGATGACGGTTATGGATATTATAATGGTGAAATAAACGGTGATATTAGGGTAGACAGTAATTTTGATTACTTGTCTGTTGATGTTGATTTTTATGACAGTACTGGAAAAATTATTGACTCAACAATAGGCTGGAATGAATTGCATCCTGAAAGTGGAAAAACCTATAAGATTTCAGCAATGTATTTTGGTAAAACACAGCCTGTAAAAGCAGAACTTAAAGTTGTTGACTCTGCTTCATCAACAACTCCATTATACAATGAAACTATCACTATTTTAACATCTTCTGGAGTTTAAATACTCCACTTATTTTTTTTAAATTACTTCAAAACTGATGAGTTTTACTTTATTTGATATTAAGTTTTCATCATCATCGATTGGTTCGGATAATTTGGTTGTAATGTATTTTTTATTATCATCAGCAAATACTGTAGCTACTTTAATATCATCCTTGTTTACCAATACACTTGCAAGGAAATTAGCTCCACTGGAAATTCCAATTCCTAAACCAAACTCTTTTGCAATTCTTTTAGACATATTAATTGCATCTACATCATCAATTAATACAATATCATCAATTAAATCTTCTTCAACAATTCCAGGAATAAAGTCATCTCCAATTCCTTCAATCATGTGACTTCCTTCTTCCATTCCCATTTTAAGAATTGATAATGTACATGGTTCAAGAGCATATAATTTAAAATTTGGATTGTGCTGTTTTAATCTTTTACCAATTCCCATAAGTGTTCCGCCGGTTCCAATACCTGAGACAAATGCATCTACATCAGGAAGATCTTTTATTATTTCTTCACCGGTTTTAAATTGAGCTTCTACGTTTAATGGATTGTCAAATTGAAGTGGTCTGTATGCATCGTTTTTAATAGCAAAGTCTTCTGCAAGTTCCAATGCCTTTTTAAATCCACCTTCTTCTTTTGAAACTAGATGAACATGAGCTCCATACATCTGGATAAGTTTTCTTCTCTCAATTGATACCCAGTCTGGCATGAAAATATGAACTTCATGGCCAAAAAGCGCACCCATTGCACTAAATGCAATTCCTGTGTTTCCACTTGTTACTTCTACAATAGCTTCTCCGTCTTTTAAATTGCCGTTTTCTTTTTCTGTTTTGATAATATGTGCTGCAATTCTGTCTTTTATACTTCCAGAATAATTGTAGAATTCTAATTTTGAGTATATGCTTCTTAGTTTTCCTTCATATTCATAATCAATTTTTATCATTGGAGTATTTCCAACTAGTTTTCCAATATCCATATTTATTCAATCCAATTTAAAATTATATATTACAATAAAATATGTATTTTGGATTAAAAATAGTTTTTTAATTTTTTCTAAAAAAAGGATTATTTTCTACAATCATATCCTAATTCATTGATAATTTTTTGAAGATATTTCTTTTTTAAAACAAATTCTCTCTTATTAGCCATTTTTTGTGAGTTTGGCTGTGGGACTTTTTCATTTAGTCTTGCAGCTCCCAGGTATTTTGTGTCACCTTCAGTTAGTTTGTGAGCCTCACCATTATCAATAGCTTTTTTAATAAAGTAATAATCCTTAAATAACACGTCAAAATCATTACTTAGGTAATATAACTCCAAATCTGTTATTATTTCATCTTCATTATACCAGATTATTAAGATTGATTCATATTTAAATAAATCTACAAAAGATATTAAATTAAAATAGTCTATGTCTGCGAGCTTGAATTTCAAAGCAGGATATCTTTTGCCGCAGTGTTTTGTAAAATAAGGTAGTGTTGCAATAAAAAAAGTTGATGAATCATTTAAGGAGACATCATTTATGTTTTTGCCTATTAATTCCTCAAATGAATTCATATTAATCAGTTTATTCCTTGTCGAGTGCAGGAATTCCAGTAATTCTTAATCCACCATAATGGGATTTGTATTTGATGTTTAATCCAATTAATAATGGGGTGATTTTTTCAATAATACGTGATTTTTCTAAAACACCACAGTCGATTGTTTTAATTCCAGGGATTTTGTCAATGATTTCTGCTGCGGTTTTTTTAGCTTCAACGTCATCTCCTGCAATAAGACAGTCACAGTCGATTTCTTCTGGAATGTTTGCAAAGTGTGAGTTTGAAATGTTACAGAATGCACAGATTACTTTTGCACCGGTTCCTTCCAAAATAGCAGCACATCTCTCAGCAGCTGATCCTTCCATTAAGTCAATGAATCTGGATGGTTTTCCACCAATTGCAGTTTCTAAAGGTACAGTTGCATCCATGACGATTTTATCTTTACAAAACTCTTTGATTCCTTCAAGAGTTGGTTTTTGAGCAGATAATGGTACTGTGATAATTAAAACATCACCGTTTTTTGCAGCATCTTCGTTTGCCATACCAGTCATGTTTAAGTCATAGTCTGCTAATTCTTCTTTAGCTTTTTGTACTACATCAAGAGCTTTTTCTTCTTTTCTTGAACCTACAATTACTTCTACACCTTCAATAGCTAATCTTTCAGCAATTCCAAGTCCTTGAGGTCCGGTTCCACCAATAATACTTACAATCATTTTCTCACCTATTTTTTATCATAAAGTAAACCGCCGACAAATATCAAGTATTCAGGCAATTTCCCATCTTTAGCATAAAGTATTTTATATCCGAAAAGGTCTTCAATAGTCCTGTCTACATCAGCACCTAATCCTTCAATAGCATATCTCATTTTTACAGGCATTTTACAAGGCATGCCAAAGTCTCTTGTACATCTCATACAGAGATTACATTTACCGAGATATAAACCAAGAGAATCTTCATTTTCAAGCATATAAATGTCATTCATTAATCTTCCTTTTACACGCTCAAATCTCTTTAAAATAAACTCTAATTCCCTTTCTTCAAATGTGTGTTCAAGTTCTTCTTTTGAAAAATCGATTTTAAATGCAATAATTTTAAGTTTATTGTAGGATTTCCATAACTCCTCTACATCAAAATCATATGGAGGATAGTTCCAGTTATATCCAACTTGTTCTTGTTCTTCAATGCAAAGTTTTGAAAACTTCTCAAAATCAACGTACTTTTCAAAATACTCCTCAACATCAACATCTGCAGTTAGTTTTACAATCTCTGACATGATTAATTATTTGATTAATCAATATAATAAAAGTTTCTAAATAACAGAAGATAATATCCGTTACAAATAAAAAAAGTAGATTTTATCTTATGATGTGCTGACCTGGGTGGATGAAATCATCTAAAAATTCATCACTTGCAATTTCGCCAACATCAATGAATTCATAAGTGTCAATAATATTTTTCTTAAGGTTTTTACCTACCTTAATAAGGCTAATATGCTGTTTTGTGAAAATATGCTCAATTAAGCTTTTAGCATTGTTGAACTGTCTTTCTTGCATATGAACTAAAAAATCATCCTGAATATAGCAGTTTTCACGACCATATTTAGCAACAAAGTTTTCACATGCCTTAGTAATAAATACTTTAGGCCCTACATTGACTTTAACATTGTTTAGGGTTGATGAAGCCATTTCAAGTAAAATTACACAACTTAAAATCTCATCACTCCAGTAGTCTGCCTTAAATACATTAAACTCCTCATCATTTAATTTACGCTCAAGAGCTTCTGTTGTCTTTTTAAGCTGAGGATGTAGAGTATCTAACGGAATATCTGGAATATTGAATTTAATAGCTATAATATCACTATTTCTTTGACTAAACTGCTCAATTATATCAACTTTATTTAAATCACGCTTAATTGGATAGAAATAATCCATTTTATTATCTGAGAATATGTAATTACGTGCTGACTGGATAAATTCTGATAATTTGTTAAGCCTTAGTGCTGCTCCAACATTACGATTCATATCTGTTGGATCAATTACAATTAACGGATCATTGAATAATTTAGAAGTTCCATAATCTTCAAGATCAATACTGTGACCATATTTCCAGTTAATAGCTGATTTTAAGGTGTTTTCAAATGTTTCGTATTTAATAATTAGAAGTTCACATAAGTATCCTGCAAACCCGCCAACCTTAAATTCAGAGCCGTATGTTCCAGTCATTGCCATGAAACGTTTAAGAAGTAAAACTTCGTCTTCCTGGCCTTCTTTTAAATTGGCTTTAACATATCTGGTGTGCAATATTGTTCTGTCTACTGCAGATTTAAGCTCGCTTCCATCATTTATCTCATAACATGGAACAATATCCACTTCATAGCCTTCAATATGAGTAGTTACATAAGGATGTGATGCAAAATGATGTTCTGGAGTGCTTTTAAACTCGCTGCAGCATTTATGTGCTAAATCAAGACCAGTTTCTTTTAAGAATTTCTTGTCTGTACTTAACGGGAATGCTATAAAAATATCAATGTCGGATTTTCCTCTAAGTGCAGTGTTTTTAGCAACAGAACCTACAAGGTTAACTTTAGCCTCGATATTGCTCTTATCACATAAGACTTGTAAAAAATTAATTATTTTTGATGAAACTTCATTGATTTGTTTTGTTTCATCAAGTGTTGGTTTTATTTCATTTAAAATTAGATTATAGTCCATGAAATCACAATTCAAATACTTTTAAATCTTCATAAATTGGTCCTGATGGTGTTAGTGTGGATTTTTTTAAGCTGATTTTATCAACAATCATCTCACCAATTTCAATATCCTTAAGTTCTTCAATTATTGATTTAACCTGGTTTTTGTTTTTAGCGGATTTCATACGACCAATTGTAAGGTGTGTTGAGAATTTTCTGTCCTTGTCAAAACCTAATTTGGAAAATTCCCCATCGAGTTTATCGTGTAATTGACGGATAAGTAAATCCTCATCTATTCCAATCCATATCACTTTAATGTGACTGTTGTTTGGAAATGCTCCACAGCCTTTAATTTTTATCTTAAATTGATCAAATTCAGATACGGCATTTGCAATTTTTTCTTCTAAAACACTTAAACCCTCAGTGTCAATGTCTCCAAAGAATTTTAATGTTAAATGAAGATTGTTTAATTCAACATATTTTATATTAGCATCAGTTTGCTTAAATTGCTTAATAATCTTATGAATTTTTGGTTTTAAATCATCATCTAAATCTATTGCAAGAAATGCTCGTACCTGTGACATGTTTTAACCTCACTGTTCGATGATTGTCTCATCAATAGCTATTCCGAAATGACGTGCGTTTGTTTCAATGTAAACTTTAACTTTGTCACCTGGTTTTACATCAGCTACTGATAGCGGTTCATCATTTGCATCTACTATTCTGATAGTTTCTGCATTTTGTAAGATTGTTCTGATTGTTTTTCCTTCGTATTCTGCTTCAATCAACAATAAAGGTCTTCTTTCGATTTTGCTTCTTCCGACATATGCAGTTCTTGTTTCACCTTTGGTATTGACAATCAATACTTCGTCTCCTGCAACAAGTTCGGAGAGGTATCTGGTTTTGTTTCCAGGAACCATCACATAAGCTTGAACCGGACCTGCGTTTACTCTAAATGGTCTTGAAGCAACATATTCGCTTTCAAGGGATTCTGAGTGAATCAAAAATAATGATTTGGAGTATGAACCAACTAGCATTCCTTCTCCAGGACTCATCATATCAGTAGTATCAACACAAACTCTATCTCCAGTTCCTAATGATTTAACATTGGTTACTGTTGCTAATTTTAATTCATAATTAGCATTTGAGGATTCAAGGACATTTTGTGCGATTTTTTTAATGTTATTGAAGTCATTAGCTTCAAAGATAATTCCGTCAGTTCCGTGTTCTAATGTTTCAAGTGCAACACGTGCTCCGTCAACATCACGAACAGCAGCAATAATTTCAACATCAAGCTTTTGTAAGTCAGCAATAATGTTTTCAAGTGGAATAATTGTCCAGTCAGTACCAACGAGAATAATATAATCTACAATTGATCCTAATTTTACAGCTAATTGTTCATGAGCTTTATCTGTGATTTTAATATAGGCACATACAGTTTTTCCTTCGCTTTTTGCTTTTTTTGCATTAGCAATATCAGTTGAATCTTTAAAGTCTTCTTTTAATTCAACAAAGCCATCTCCTTCACCATTAATACCTACCAAATAGATATCAGCATCATCATTGTTTGCAATGATTTTCACATTACCGAGTTTTCTGATTTCTTCAATGTCATCAAAATCCAAAACATGGTCGATTCCGGATTCCAATGCTGTGGTAATCATTTCTTTTTTGTCTTCCCATAATTCATCAGGAGTGCTTATCCAAGCGAATTTATTTTGCATTTAATCACCTATTTTAAGAATTTTAATGCTTCTTTAACTTCTAAATCATTATGTACAACTTCAGAAATTGCTCTTGTAATTTTACCAGGGTTTTCAGCTTGGAATAAGTTACGTCCGAATGCTACTCCAGCTCCACCAACTTCAAGGGAATCTTTTACCATTTGTAATAATTCTTCGTCGGTTTCTACTTTAGGACCACCTGCAATAACTACAGGTACAATAGCTCCTTCAACAACTTCTTTAAATGAATCAGGATCTCCGGTGTAGTTGGTTTTTACAATGTCTACTCCAAGTTCAGAACCTACACGTGCTGCGTGTTTTACGAATTCCACGTCGTGTTCGTCAGTTACTTGTTGACCTCTAGGGTACATCATTGCAAGAAGAGGCATTCCCCAGTAGTCACAGGTCTCAGCAATTTGACCTAATTCTTGTAACATTAAACTTTCAGTGTCACTTCCAAGGTTTACATGAATAGATACAGCGTCTGCACCGAGTTGAATTGCTTTTTCAACACTGGTTACAGTTACTTTATCGTTTGGGTCTGGTGCAAGGGAAGTACTTGCGGATAAGTGAACGATTAAACCGATATCTTTACCATAACCACGGTGACCTTGTTGTACAATACCTTTATGCATCAATATAGCATCTGCTCCTCCTTGGGAGATTTCTTCAACTGTTTTATCCATATCGATAATTCCCGGAATTGGTCCGCTTGATACACCATGATCCATAGGTGCAATTACAGTTCTTCCAGTATTTCTGTTAATGATTCTCTCTAAACGAATCTTTTTACCAATCATCATTTTCACCTCGAATATTTATGAAAGTATATATCTTATTTAAAGTATATAAAGTTAATTTTATGCAAAATAACTGCTTTTTTTAAAAATTTTTTTATTTATTTGTTCAATTATGGAGTCTTTGGTGCAAAAGTTATTACTGAAACAGATGAATGAACACTTAATTTGTCAATTGCTGAATATGACCTAACACTTCCAGTATCTGCAAAATTTCCAGTTCTCACAGATGGAGTTTTACTTACAGCATTAATACCATCCACATATTGTCCTAAATAACCACCACTAATTCCACCAGCTACACCCATTGCAACTGATCCTGCGATTAAAACTGAACAGAGTTTTAGTCTATTGTAATTAGCGTCATATGTTTTTGAAATAATAAATGATGAAGCAAGACTTCCAATTACAGCACCACTCGCTCCACCGGCAATAGCCCCAATTAATGGATTTGCTGTTAAAAAACCAGTGACAAAGCCTATAAGAAAACTTCCACCAACAGATGATACACAAACAACAGTGTATTCTGTTCCACTTAAACTCTTAGCAAAGCAAACACCACCAGGATGATTTGATTTTGTAATATTTTTACCATCTATTATTAAAATTCCACCATCACCAACACATATATCATTTCCATTACTATATCCATTATTATTTGAAAATGTACAGTTATTGGTTAGTAATATACCCTGGCTGAATATTGCACCACCGTTTTTTGCGTAGTTTCCAATAAATGAACAGTTGTTACAGATAACTTCACCAGTGTTTAGGATTGCTCCTCCCCAGTCTCTTTTAAACCAGTAATCCATTTTATTGTCTTTAAAAGTTACATTGTTAAAAATACATTTTCCTGCATTGTTTTCAACAGCACTGTTAAATCCACAAATGACTAAATTGGACGCCATTAATATTTTCTTATCAATTTTTGCCCAGTGCTCTTCATTTCTATTTTTAAATGAACCTTTGATTGTTGAGTTATGACCATTGATATTGATTATATCCACACTTAAATCATTTGGAGATATTGTTTTTGTAGATTTAAAATCTAATTGTCTTAAAAACTCAACATTTAGAGCCAATAAATATTTAATTTTATTTAAAGAACCAGTATCATTAGTTAAAACGCCCTCAACTGATTTTAAGTCATTTTTATAGTTGTGAGTAAAAACATTTTCATAGTCTTTAGTGCTGTTTACAGTTTTGTTAATGATAAACTGATATTCATTTGAGAAGTGATTATTGAATAATTCTTTATAAATGTCATCACAGCTTGTTAAATTCTTAAAATGGTAGTCTTTTAGGTAAGTAATTCCATTTTTTAAGTATCTGGTTGTGGATAATACGTATTCATTGCCTTTAATTGTAGCATAATATGAAATGTTATTTTCTTTATTTACACCACCTAATGTTAAACTTCTATAAATCATAGGCACCAAATCAACTGTTTGATTAGCTATTGGGGAATTTGCAACTTTAAATAAATTTTTTGTATCTATTTTAGTATAATTTCCATCAATAACATGAACATTTCCTGATGATATAAACCCACAGTCAACAAGTGTGATGTTTTTATGCTTTCTGTCAATGTATATTTCTTCGTTACTTAATCTTGATTCACTTTAGAAAATAACAGTTTCTTAGTGTTGTATTTTCACCACTTAAGTAAATTGATCCTCAAACTCCCAATGCATGAGTATTTATGAATTTATTGTATTGGAGTGTTTCATTTGAACCACTCCATGTAATTGCACCACCGTGAAATGCCTTGGTTGAATCAAATCTGCAATCACGAAGGTGTCCGTTCTCACCAATCCATGTAATTGGGCTTTTCATATCACTTCTATTAGTAGTGTAATTTTGTTTATTATGGTAAAAATCAAAGTTAATAATAGTTACATTGTTTCCTGTTACTTTAAAAATCCCAAATTCCTTTTTAGAATCTTTAACAATTATAGAATGACAATTTCCATCAATTGTTACATTATCTTTTGTAATTTCAATTACATTTCCACTTGATGGATTATCTGTTTTATTAAAAACATAATCATGGTTTAATTTATAGTAATCTCCATGGTTAAGCTTGGATATTTCATTATTTAACTCATCAAAAGTTCCATCATGACTAACAGTGCTGTTTTTTAAATCAACTGCACTTACACTATTTACACCGACTAAAAAAAGACCTACTGCTGCTATGAGCAGAATAATTTTTAATTTATCTCTCATTAATACACCTATTTATAATTAAATTATATTTTGTAATTAATTCTATATAAATATTTAGGTATACCTAAAAATTAATTTTAATAAAAAAAATAAGTAAAGCTATTTTTTAAGTGATGGTGTCCACAACTCAAACTCTTTAATTTGCGGTGGAATTCCAGAATCATGATAAGAATCAAGATAACCTTCAGATGACACATAATCCTCATCACTTGCAAAAGAAGAATTAAAAAACTCTAAAATTCCTCTGTTTCTAATAATAGTGTGTTTAGGCTTAAAAGTAGATGACCAGATGTAAAATACCTTAAAAACAGTATCAGGATGATATCCTCCACCTAAATCAATAGATAATATATCACATTTTTGCACTTTCTTAAATACTTCAAGTAAAGTTTCATGAAGTCTTACATCTGCTTTGATAAATTCAAGATTAGAACAAGTTAACTTATTCATTTCACATACAGCTTCAGGAGAGTTGTCAATAGCTATTATTTTTGAATCATTGAAATTGTCAAGTAAAATTTTTGTTGTATTTCCCACATGACAACCAAGTTCTATTATAACGTCTCCGTTTTTTGTCAAATCAAGGATTTGTTTTCTGTAGTGTGAAATATCATAACTAAGTTTAATCATAAACAATACCATCGTTGTTAAGTTTATCTACATGTAAGTTGTCAATTCCAAGGTTTTTAAAAGTGCTTTTATTATATGACAAAGCAAACACAGTATTTCCAAGCATTGCCATTGAACTACCTAAAATATCATCGATAGAATTAAAATAATCAATTTCTCTTTGGACGTCCTCACAAATCAATTTTGTTTCACTGGAAAATTTTTTAGAAAATTCCAAAAACTTATCCAAAGTAGGTTCCTGCTTAAATAAATCCAAATACTTCAAACCAGCCTCAGAAATGACTTTTTTGTGATGAGGATCACATATTATATTCGAAGTTTCAATTGATCCAAATGTTTTATATCCAATATAAGCCCCGCATTCATATGATTCTATCTCACCAATTCCAGGTGCTCCAGGTTTTGTTCTTAAAACCAGTCCTTTTCCTGTTTGAGCTATTACATCACCAAGACCTGCACCAAGATTAACCTCAGCCATATGTGCAATTTGTCCACATAGCTCTTCTGGATAATTTAAATCTAAAAATTCGTTTAAAGCAAGTGTTAAACTTAAAGCTGACGCAGCAGATGTTCCAAATCCGGCACCAATCGGCAGTTCAATATCCTGAATAACTTTAAAATTAGTTTCTTTTAAATTCAAAATATCTAAAACAGCACGAATTACAGTATCATCACCACTTGTAACTTCAAAATCAAAACTGTCTGAATCACAAATAGTGGTTTTAACACCTTTATCTAGTAAAAATCCGGCACCACAAGACCCGTTTTTAAGTTTGGACTCATGGTTTTCAATATTAAAAAAGCCAGTAACATGGCCTGGAACAAAAACACTCATAATAAATAATTGTTAATTTGATATAATTAAAATTTATCATTAAAAAAAAGAAAGTTTAGGGGAAAAATCCCCTATCTATTTACAAATCATTTGATAAGGACAGTCAGTACAGTCCTCGTGATTTGGTTTAAATTCCTTGTTTTTAATTTTCTTAGCAGTAGTTTTAAGTTCTTCTTTTAATTCTTCAATATAATCATCATCTATTTCAAATGAGAATAATCTATCTCCTTTTTTATATTTGATAGCATATATTTGAATTTCTTCAATTTCACGTCCTTTAAACTCATTGTTTTCATCTCTGAGTGCCATTACATAAAAGTGAAGCTGTTTTTTATATTTATCCAAATATTTCTGTCCAACAAGAGATGTGTTTTTATAATCAAGAATACCTAATTTACCGTCTTTTTCATAGATTAAATCAACAATACCTGAAAATGCATAGTCTTTATCTTTAATATAGAATGGATATTCACTGTCAAAGATTTCTAAATCACATCCAACTTCATTATAATATCTAAGAACGTCTTTTGTAATTGTTTCTAATTTGACTTCATATTTTTCAGGTTTTTCTTCTTTGAATTTTAAATTAGCTTTCTCAAATAACAATTCAACTGTTTTTATTACTTCTTCATCACCAATATACTCATTATTGTTAGCTATTATCTTTTTATTTATGATTTCCAAAGCAGAATGTATGAAAATACCATCATCAATCTCCTTTTTGGATTTTATTGTAAATCCTAATTCATTTGATAATTTGTATTTGAAAGGACATTCGTTATAGTTTTCAAGTGCTGTAAAACTTAAATTAACTACTTCCTCATCATTATCATCATGTTTTGGATCAAGAAGATTAATTTCAATGTTTTTAGGATTGATTAATTTAGAATAATGCAAGTTTTCATCAATTACATCATTAATACGCTCAGGAGCTTTATTAATAGCTTTAATGTTTTCTAAAGTATTATCCTCTAAAGCCACATTAACACTCTCAGAACTACCTTTAACAATACTTGATAAAATCAACTCATCTTCAGCTCTTGTTTTAGCTACGTACAATATTCTTTCTTCTTCTTGGATATGTGAAGTTTTGCATCGCCATCATATCTATCATAGCCTAAAAACTCATCAGGAATATATACAACAGAATCCATATCATTTTCTTTAAATTTAGTCGGGAATCCTTTATCACGAAGAGATGCAAGAATTACTACCGGAAACTCAAGACCTTTTGATTTGTGAACAGTCATTATCTGTACTGCATCTTCATCTGATTTGTATGCATCAAGACCAGATATTGAGTCTTTAATAAACCATAATGCACCTCTTAGGCCTCTGTCATACATCATTTCACTATAAATTGATATTGAAGGAACAATAGCTGCAAGATTACGTATAGCTTCTTCATCAGACATAATTAAGTCCTGAGTTAAATATCCTGTTATATTACACAATATTTCAAGATAAACCTCACCAATTAAAGGTCTGTCATAATATTCTTCTGAATTGACCCTTCTTTTTAATTCGTTAAGTGATTTGAAAAATTCTATGTCTTTTTCATCAGTAATACCATATTTAATTACGTTTTCATCAGAAAGTATTGGTTTTTCAACACGGCTGAATACTTCATCTTTACGTTTGTTTTTTTACCCTTGAACATTCCTGGGAATCCCTTAATTCCATTTCCCCATCCATTTTCACGACATACAATTTTATCCATTTCAATTACTTCTTTTTCAAATTTATCCTGTAAGTCATTTAGGATTTTCTTTGTATCATCAGATAATTCAAACAGTACTTTGTTATCATTTGCACCAGTTAGTGTTTTTAGATTTAGCCATGTAGCAACATCTCCAGGAACAACAGTGTAATACGGATCGTCTTCCTGTATTAAATGATACATCAATGTTAAAACATATTTAAGTTCATCGTTGTCTTTTAAATCATCGGCCCCTCTTATATTATAATTAATGTTATTTTTTTCAAGTAATTCAATTAATGTATTAAAACATGAAGTAGAGGCTTTTAATGAACGGAATAATATTCCAATATCAGATAAATTCATTTTGTCATCTGCTTGGACATATTTAATAATTTCAAGTATATTTTCAGCTTCGCGCTCATTATCCTCACTTACCATGAAATAAACATCATTGTTCTTTTTGCTTCCGCATTTTGCAGGCATTAAATCATCTGCTGAGTCATAATGAGCTGCAATGAAATCCTGTGAAATATCAATAATTTCTTCAGTTGAACGGTAATTGGTTGAAAGATAGACTTCTTCGAATTTATCTGAATATTTATCAGTTAATTCTTTGAAATAATTTTTGCTTGAGCCTCTAAAAGCATAATACTTTGGTTAATATCTCCAACAACTGTAAATGATTCAGTTTTTGGATATTCAATGAATTTTTTAAATATTTCCATTTGAATAGGGTCAGTATCCTGAAACTCATCAATTAAGATATTGGTATATGGGGGCGTATCCTTCATTCATCTTTTCAAGTGATTTTATCTGCATTTGATTATAATCAATGGAATTTTCTTTTTCAAGCAATTCAAGATAAATTGGATATGATTTTGCCATTTGTATATATTTTGCATTTTTATAGGATTCTTTAAACACTTTATCATTTGCATCATCAATAGGAAATTCACCATCGTTTTCTTCCATGTATTTATGGACAAATTCCACATATTCTTTATCAACAGGAAATGTCTTTTCAAGATATTCAACTAAACCTTCAGTGTCAACATTAAATTTTGAAAAATCATCATATTTTTCAATTACCTTACCAATCCAGTAATTACCCCTAAGATAAAATTCATTATCAAATCCTAAGTCAGATATGTGTTTTTTAATAAATAAGCCTAATTTACCATCATCAGCAACTACGTCAAGACCTACTGTTCCTGTTTTTTCAAGAATATCCAAACAAAAAGAGTGAATAGTTGAAATGTGCATTTTTTGAACATCACTTGCAGGAATATTGCCGTCAATTAATCTTTCTTTAAGCTCATCAGCTGCTTTTGTAGAAAAAGTAATTATTAAAAAGCTCTCAGGTTTAACACCTAATGTATTAACCATGTATTTTACTTTTTCAACTACTACACGTGTTTTTTCCAGAACCTGGTCCTGCCTAAACACTTAAAAATTTATCCCATTCATATTGAACAATTTTACTTTGTTCTTCGTTAAGTATTATACTCATTATTTAGCCCCATATTTTATTGATAATACTTTGTTAACAATTAGATAAAAATATTTACATATGAGTCTAAAATAAAAAAGAAATAAAAAAATTATTGTTTAATAAAAGATATTACAAGAGATATCACACCAGCTGCTAAACATGCAAATGATACCTGTATTAAAAAGAAATATTCATGAAGAATACCTGCTGCATCAACATAATCTCCAGTAAATCCTTTAATACAAAGCAATATAATTCCAATAGCCATTAATACTAGAGCTAATAACTTAGTTTTGTTTTTTACTAGATTATCCATTAGTATACCTCCAAAAATATCAGTTGGATATTATAGTATAGAAAAAATGTTATTTATATTTTTGGACAAGGTATGGACTTTATTTTTAAAAAAAAGTAAATTGTGAGGAGTTTTATAATTCTCCTCTTTCGCGTCTTTCATCTAATAATTTAAGACCGATGTCACCTAATTTGTATTTTTGGATTTTTCCACTGGTTGTAAGTGGGAATTCATCTACAAAGAATACGTATTTAGGTACTTTGTATCTTGCAATAGATCCTATACAGAAATCACGGATATCTGCTTCTGTTATATCATCAAAGCCGTCTTCTCTTATGATAAATGCTCCAACGATTTCCCCGTATTTTTCATCTGGAATTCCTGCTACCTGAACGTCACGTACACAATCGTGGGTAAATAAGAATTCTTCGATTTCACGTGGGTAGATGTTTTCCCCACCACGGATAATCATATCTTTAATACGTCCTACAATGGAGTAGTATCCGTCTTCATCGATTTTTGCAAGGTCTCCTGAGTGTAACCATCCATCCGGTTCAATAGCTTCAGCAGTTTTCTCAGGCATGTTGTAGTATCCTTTCATTACGTTGAATCCTCTACACATGATTTCTCCAGTTTCTCCAACACCCACTTCTTCACCAGTTTCAGGATCTACAATTTTTACTTCAATGTTTGGGAATTTACGTCCAACAGTATTGATTTTTTTCTCAAATGAATCTGCAGCATTAGTTTGTGTAAAACCAGGTGCTGCTTCAGTAAGACCATATACACTGGTAATTTCCTTCATGTTCATTTTTTCGATTGCATCTTTCATGGTTTCAACAGGACAGGTAGAACCTGCCATAATACCAGTACGTAATGAGGACATGTCAAACATGTCAAACATTGGGTGGTTCATCATACCGATAAACATTGTTGGTACTCCGTAAATAGAAGTACATTTTTCTTTTTGGATTGATGAAATAGCAAGTAACGGATCGTATTCTTCAAGAACAACCATAGTACATCCATGAGTAATTACTGCCATTACACCTAAAACAGTTCCAAAACAATGGAAAAGAGGAACTTGTAAGAGTAAACGGTCATCTTTTGTGTAGTTCATGTTTTCTCCGATGTAGTAACCGTCGTTTACAATGTTACGGCTGGTAAGCATTACACCTTTAGGAAAACCCTCAGTTCCTGATGTGTATTGCATGTTGATTACATCGTTTTGGCTAACTGAGTCTTTGATTTGTTGATATTTTTCATCATCATAACTCATACCAAGTAATAATAATTCATTGGTATTGTACATTCCACGGTGTTTTTCCTGTCCTACGTGGAAGATGAATTTTAATTTTGGGAATTTTTCAGATACTAAATGACCTCTTGCACAGGTTTTAAGTTCAGGTACAAGTTCATTGATGATATCAAAGTAACTGGTGTCTCTAAATGCATCAGTCATAGCTAATGCTTTCATATCAGACTGTCCAAGTACGTATTCTAATTCGTGGGATTGGTAAGCTGTGTTAACAGTAACGATGGTTGCACCGATTTTTGCAGTTGCAAACATGTATGTTAACCATTCTGGGACGTTTTTAGCCCAAATACCTACGTGGTCACCTTTTTCAATTCCGATAGCTAAAAGTCCTTTAGCTAAATTGTCAACTCTTTCATCAAATTCTTTGTATGTAAATCTTAAATTCCTGTCCGGATAAACGATAAATTCATGGTCTGGTTGTTTTTCAACCATTGTTTCGAAAAATTTCCCTAGCGGGAGTTCTGTAAATAATTCACTCATTATAAAGCCTCCATTTTTTTACTTGTAAAATATTCTTGCAAACCCAACAACAAATAGCGCAAACCCAAATTACGAGTGAAAAATCTGATTATCTCATATTGTTGTCTTAATACTATCTCAAACATTTTATCAAGTCTCCTAATTTCTCTGTTTAGTATGGAGTGTATAATACAGCGAGTATTTTAGCGCTGTTTTCGCCACTAGCGTGGAGGTGGTGAGGAACTACTGAATCGTAGAATATGGAATCTCCTTTACCTACAATGAAAGAGTCTTTACCATAAACAACTTCGATTTCACCTTCTAATACGTAGATGAATTCTTCACCTTCGTGAGAAGATAATTCTTTTTCTCCTTCTTCAAATTCAATATCAATTATGAAAGGGTCAATGTTTCTATCAATTTTACCTGCACCTAAGGAGTGGAACTCTAAGTTAGTAGCGTTGGTAACGTCTTCTCTACCTGAGAAGTAAAGAGAGTTTTGGGTTACACCGTTTCTGGTTACAACCGGTCCAAGTTCTGGAGTGTCATCTAAGAAAGTACCTAAACGTACACCAAGAGCTCTAGCCATTTTAGTTAATGGAGTAAGGGAAGGAATAACTTCACCAGCTTCCATAGCTTCTAAAACTTCAAGTTTTACTCCACTTCTCTCAGCGAGATCTTCGATAGTCATGTCTTGTCTATTTCTTATATCTTTAATTTTCTTTGCAAAATTTTCGTTTGTCATATTTTTTCACATCTAAATTTGGATTTACTTAAAAAGATTTAAGTATTTATAACTATATTTAAAATAATATATAAGTTTAACTCAAAAGAGGGATTTAGAGGCAATTAAGAAAATTTTTAAGAAAAATAAAAAATTTATGGAAGAAATTCTATGAAAAATAAGGAATTTGATGATTTTGTTGATTGTAATTGGTGAAATGAGCATACTTTGAAAAATATTCCAATCCCATCATAGATCTGATTTTAACTAATCTTTACAAATCCATTATTTTTTACTGAGGAGAATTTCAATCCCATTATAGGTCTGATTTTAACTAAGTATATTGCTAGGAGAATGAAAGAAGATGGTTATTTCAATCCCATTATAGGTCTGATTTTAACTTATTATAGTGGGTGGGGTGCTATTGAGTACGTAATTTCAATCCCATTATAGGTCTGATTTTAACCAGCGCATATCCCATTCATTAATTGATACCATATTATTTCAATCCCATTATAGGTCTGATTTTAACCATGTTCAGTTGTTTCCATAAACCCATAACTAACTTTATTTCAATCCCATTATAGGTCTGATTTTAACCTGGTTTTAATTCAACAGCAGGTTCATTTTTACTATTTCAATCCCATTATAGGTCTGATTTTAACATTGAAAGAGATTAAGAAGCAAGTTAAGATGCGTGAATTTCAATCCCATTATAGGTCTGATTTTAACATGAGTTTTTGCATAAAGACTATGCACGAGTAATGTATTTCAATCCCATTATAGGTCTGATTTTAACACAGTACATTGTAATCACCTTAAAATTGCTTCTGTTATTTCAATCCCATTATAGGTCTGATTTTAACCTGGAAGTTCTTCGGCAACTATGGCATTGCCTGACATTTCAATCCCATTATAGGTCTGATTTTAACACGTATCTGGCGTATAATATAAACTATAATAAGTAATTTCAATCCCATTATAGGTCTGATTTTAACAAGGATAATGCTCAACATACTTCTTCAAAAGAATTTTATTTCAATCCCATTATAGGTCTGATTTTAACTCATCTTCATTCTGCAAATCTTGAATAATATAATTAATTTCAATCCCATTATAGGTCTGATTTTAACCTTCACACTACCCTTCACTATTTCATCATTAATACATTTCAATCCCATTATAGGTCTGATTTTAACTTGCAGAAAAAGACTATAGAGATGAAATCTTACATAATTTCAATCCCATTATAGGTCTGATTTTAACTGGCACAATAAAAACATTAAGTTTTAAGCAAGAGATATTTCAATCCCATTATAGGTCTGATTTTAACTCTCTTATTTGTGTTTCATCTTTTACGTGTTTTTTAATTTCAATCCCATTATAGGTCTGATTTTAACCTGTGGAATTGCCAAAATATGTTTATAAATCAAAGAAATTTCAATCCCATTATAGGTCTGATTTTAACTTGATGAAGATTATTTGATTAAGATGAGTGATATTAATTTCAATCCCATTATAGGTCTGATTTTAACAAAAGTACCAGTAACTGTTGATTTCCCAACAAAAGAATTTCAATCCCATTATAGGTCTGATTTTAACTTGAAGGATTCATAATCAATATTTATCTTGGACTGTATTTCAATCCCATTATAGGTCTGATTTTAACGATTTATCGTGACCCTGCGTGTGTTTTATCAGATAAATTTCAATCCCATTATAGGTCTGATTTTAACCTGTGACAGATTCTCGGATAACTACAGTCAATCGCATATTTCAATCCCATTATAGGTCTGATTTTAACTCGCAATCAAATTGCGAAAGTAACCCAAAAGACTCATATTTCAATCCCATTATAGGTCTGATTTTAACTTTATTTTTTATAAGAGTTGTTGAATATGGAATTAAATTTCAATCCCATTATAGGTCTGATTTTAACTATTTTAAATGATATATATAGTTTCCTCGTGTATAATTTCAATCCCATTATAGGTCTGATTTTAACGAAGCCGACAGAAGCCGACAGAAGCACAAAAGACATATTTCAATCCCATTATAGGTCTGATTTTAACGTGCTTGTGTGCTTTGTGGTGATAAGGATAGTCAATATTTCAATCCCATTATAGGTCTGATTTTAACATGATATGAGAGATGCAACAAAAAGGTTAAATGAATATTTCAATCCCATTATAGGTCTGATTTTAACATGCTTTACCATCAGATCCCTCTTCAAAAGTATATTCATTTCAATCCCATTATAGGTCTGATTTTAACAAGAATATAGATACAAAAGAACAAGGAGTGTTACAGAATTTCAATCCCATTATAGGTCTGATTTTAACCTTTAATTTTCGCTAATGCTTCAGTTAATTTACTGGATTTCAATCCCATTATAGGTCTGATTTTAACCTAATAATATAAAAAAGTATTACTACTTCTAAAAAATTTCAATCCCATTATAGGTCTGATTTTAACAGGGCCAAAAATATCTTATTTTGACCAAATACATATTAAAATCTATTAATCAAACTACTTAAAATTGTCTATCACACATATTGCAATTGTTTTATAATAACAACAAAATAAATAAAATATATTTAAACTTAAAAAAATAACATATGTGCAATTTATTTACTCAAATAATAATTATTAAAAGGTATTTAAAAAAATAATATATTTTAATATGTTTTTTAATAAAAAAAAATAGAATTAATTCAAACCAATGAAAAAAATTATTTTAAAAATTATTTGATAAAAATCCTGCAAATAACAATTAAAATCCCATAATTAAATGAAAAATTAAGTAAAATATAATTTATTAAAGTATTTCCTCGATAGGAGATTTTTCAATACCTAAAACTTCCCTATCCAATAATTCAGACATTCTTAATTTATAAATGATAATAGAATCTACGTCTTGATCAATTATATTCATTAACCCATTATAAATTATCTTGAATTCACTTTCAGTTACTTCTCCTTCGAAAACTGAATTTTGAATCCAAAAAAGATATTGTCTTAAAAATGATTTTACTTTATTAACTCTATCTACATTAATATCATAAACAATTATAACATACATTATTACCACCAAATTACAAATGGATCATATTTCTTGACACCTAAGATATGTTTTTTAAGTTTATATGCTTCAAGTCTAATTAAACGCTGATATGAGACATTTTTCTTCAAATCTTTATGTTTAATTGTTTTTTCTAAACGTTTATTATATTCTTTAATGAACTTATTTCTCCCATTATCATTTAATAAACAACAGTTTAATTCCTGATTAAAATCTTTTTCAGTAATCATTTTTTTGTTAACTAAATAAAATATCAAACGATCAACAAAAATAGGTTTAAATATTTCACTTAAATCTAGAGAAAGTGAGAATCTTCTCTCAGAAGGTTCATGAAGATATGATATGGTTGGATTTAGTTGAGTATTATATAATTCAGTTAAAACAGTGGAGTACATCATTGAATTACCAAAACTAATTAAAGAATTTATCATGTTTTTTGGAGGCTGTCTTGATCTTCCTTCCATTTTAAAATTGTCCGGCAATATCTCATCAAATTTCGTATAATATTCTGCTCGAATTCTTCCTTCAATATTTAATATTTCAGTAATTTTAGATGTTTTATCTAATTCTTGAAGTGTATTTTCAATATTACTATCAATTTTATAATATTTTAAAACTTTTAAAATATTTTTAGCAGCTCCTTCAACAAAAAGTTTAGCCAATTCTATTCTTTTTGAATTTTCTAAATAAAAACTTGATTGTTTTACTACTAAGTCACCAGACAGTAAGGTTTCTCTTGGATAATATGAACCATTATAAAATCCATAATAATTAAAAAAATGAATAGGAATTCCATTTTTAGAAAGTAAACTCATTACCTGTGAAGAAAAAGTAATTTGACCATAAGTATGGATTGAATAAACCTTATTAATTGGAATTGGTTTTTTACCTTTTTTATTATGAAAATAAAGTGTATTCTCTTTTCTTTTTAAAATTCCCTCAGACAATATATAATAATTCTTTTTATTCATTTTAACACCATTATGAAAAACAAAATTCAAAATATGCACATTTCCTGCAAATTTTAGATTTTTTAGGTTTAGGCATGTTATTTTTAATAATATTATCAATATCTTCAATAATTTTTACCAATTCATCCTCTTTTTCTTTAGTAAGAAAAACTTCTTTCTTTTTTCTATTCTTCGGATAATCCAAAAAACCCCTAATATTATCAATGTCTTTTTCATTTTTAAGATAAAACATATAATACAATAATTGAAACTCATGAGAGTTATCCATTTTTTCTGTCTTTTTTACTTCATGGATTTCAATTGAATCACTAATTTTAATGAAATCCACATTAATTAAATTATCAATTAAATAATCTTTTTCTCGCTTAAATGAATCTTCATGCAATAGTTTACCTAATTTAACATTTTCAGATTCATGTTCCAATTGAATATTATGAGAAAATAACCAAAGTTTTGTCTTACATATAAAATAATAATTTATTTGAGTACCATTAATTTTATACAACATACGCATCATAAGAGTGTAGATTCTTCATCAGACAATAATAAACCTAAACTAGAATCATAAGGAACACTGATAAAAAATGTATCCCGTATCTTTTCAATATTATTTAAAGAATTTTGTTTATGGAATTGTCCCACAGTAATATTTAAGCAATAACCCATTGCTTCAAAGAACTCTTTATTATCAACTTTTTCAAAATATTCCTCACAATATTTAAATGGAACAACTTCAATTGAGTTAAATAATTTATAAAAACTAAGATTAGAAGAATTTTTAAAAGGAATTAAATTAGTTGTTACACTTTCAAAAGAATCTTTAACCTCATCAAAAGTTTCTTGATCTTTATCAGAAAAACCATCACCATAAATATCGTCCAATATTCCTTGGATAATGCTCTCTTTTAATAAATCAACATCTTTTAATTTATCTAATGTCTTTTTAACAATTTCTTGATTGTAAATAAATTTATCATTATCTGACCCATATGTAAAAATATTAACTGGTTTGACAATATTTTCTGACCATCCTCTACGATTAACTCTACCAAATCTTTGAATTAATGCATCAAAAGGAGCAGGTTCAGTATATACTACATCATAATCAATATCCAATGAAACCTCAATAGCTTGAGTACCAATAAGTAAATCTAAATCATTGAGTTTTCTTTCAATTTCTTCCCTATCTTTTAATATGAATTTACCATGTAATAGAGCAGAATTTTCAATATTTTTTTCTCTAAACCATTTAAAAATCTTTTGAGATTTATCAACAGTATTGCATACAATTAAAACTTTTTTACCATCATTAATGTCATTTAATATAACATCACAATAATTTTCAATATGATTCTCAATAACATTAACTTTATGCCGTGTGAAGGTATCTAATTCATTATTAGATAACTGTATCATATTATTAATTGATAATTCCTCTTCAAATAAATTTTTTAGAAAAGTAGGTAATGTAGCAGACATTATAAAAATGTCAGCATTTAAATTTTCTTTTAAAAATTTACATGACTCTAAAAGCAAGCATGTAGTTCTAGAATCATATGCATGAACTTCGTCAATAATTATTAATGAATTAGTTAACTCTGAGAGTCCCATTTCAAAACCTTTAACACCAAATAAATATTTGATAATTTGAAATGGAGTTAAAATTTTATATGGCCTATAAATTTTCTTTGTTAAATTTTTTATTTTTTTAACATCCCCAATATCATTTGTTAATAATTTATAAATAAAATAAGAAGATTTCCCATGAATTAACCCTACTAAATTTTCATTTTCTAAAAGTTGAGATAATCTTTCATACATCGCATTAATACTTGCTGTATACGGCAACATATAAAATAGTCTTTTTGAATAAATATCATTTTGATTATTTTCAGCCCACAATAATGATGCTTCTGTTTTACCACTTCCTGTTGGAGCAATTAAAAATGCACTTCCTTTGGTTTTTGAAGATATTTCTTGTGTTGTTCTTAAATTAGTGAAATTTAATAAGTTTGCTATAGAAACACCATTTAAAACTTCATATTGACCACCTGAAGCTAAGTGATCACATGCATTCATAAAACCTTTTAAAAAAATTCCATAAATACCCTGTAATCTACTATAATTACCATCATCAATATCATCTTCATAATCATAAATTACATTATCGAATGGGTTAATCAACTCATTAAATGTAATTTTTTTTGGAATTTTTAATTCATAACCAAGATATTTTTTACTTAATGAAGGAATTAACTCCATATATTCAATTAATTCATCAAAATTAGGCTTTAATTCATCTAATTTTTCTATATATGATTCTAAATTTACATTTTTATATGTATCATACCTAGATAAATCATTTAAATCTTTATGATGTGTAATTATACACATTCCAATAGATTTAATATCTTCTTCAGAAAAAATGTCGTCTAAAGAAGAAATAAATGAAGCAGATAAAATTTCATGGCGATAATTCCAATAATTCCCATCTTTTAATGCATTTTGAAAACCAGAAGCTCCTTTTCCAAAATCATGAAAAAATAAAGAATAAAAAAGATGTTCCCAAAAGTTAGGAACACTACAAATTTCAGGTACCTCAAAATAAGCATTTTTAATACTACTAAACACTTTCAAAGTATTTTCAGTATGTTGCATTAAATATTCATCAGGTTTAGCTAATAAAACCATGATTTATCCCTCATTATGCATCCAAATTCCCCAATTTAACTCTTCATCAAAAAAACATTCACCAGAATATTTATAAAATTGATTCATTAAAATATAAGGTTTTGTCCCAATTGCTTTTCTAGGAATATCTTCAGAAAAATGAGTAGGTAATGCTTGTATTACTCCAAAAGCCCCTTCAGTTCCAAAAGGAAGAATTGTTTTACCTAAATTAATATCAGATTTTTTACCCATGTCAATTTCCTTAATTTCACTAACATAAGCCAAATCAGAAGACCTACCAAGTAATAATGGATAATGTGGTCTTTCAAAAAATTTTTTAAACTCTAAATTATCCAAATATAAATATAATTTAGGATTAAATAAAAATTCCCTTTTAACAACATTAGATTTATTTCCTTTCAAACCTTTTATTTCATATATAAACTCTAAATCTACATTTTTTGCTTCAGAATCAAAAACAAACCCAACATTAACATCTTTAGGAGTGACAAATTCACCTTTAACTGCAGACAACAATCCATAAATTGTACTTAAAGGTGGAACTGGTAAAGTAGGTTGAAACCCACTTATAAAAGTAGGATATCTAAATGAAGCAGTCCAACCTTCAATTATAATCCTTAAACATTTCATTTAAATCAACTTTGGAATTTCCTCAGAGAATTTATCTATCATTTCCTTAATAGTTCCAACATGAACATTATCGTTATTTTTAGCATATTCAATAATACAATCCTGTGTTTCATTTAAGAAACCCTTTCTAAGACCAATATAAATATCAGTTCTTAAAATATCTTTATATTCTGAAATAACTTCATTTAAAGCATCAATATCAAATACTGTTTCATCATTTTCTTCACGAATTATATTCATAAAAATGTGATTTCCACCATCAATAGCTGCAAGAACTAAAATTTTTGGAGTAACATCAGTTAAATGAGAAGTATTTTTTGCACCACCGGACAAATATGGTAATGCACTAATTATATCAGTGGCACGTTTAATTCTTGTTTCATCATCAAGTAACCAGCAATCATCTTTATGAACCAAACCTTTTTCTTCAGCTAATTTAACTAAATTTGGATACATATTCCTATATCCAGTTTTTTCAATCTCACTAAAAACTCCTAAAGAACCTAAATCAATGGAAAAAATACCTTTAAAAATTGTTGAATAAAATTCATGCTCATAAGGTACTGGATCACCATTTTCTTGACGAGCCATGACTCCAAAATCATTAGTAGGATTTTGACCAACAACAGAAACTAATGGAGAATTTTTAAAAGGAGAAATTCTTGTAACAGTACCACCATCTTTTTTCTTTAGTGCTCTCATATACCCAAAAACATCATCATCAGGATATTCTATTGGGTTTGCTTCAGTAAATGCAATTTTAGATTCACGACTAATCGGTGACATATTCCAATTAAATTTATCTTCTAAAGTTTCCCTTAACCAATATCTAAATGCTTGACCAGAAACATATGGATATCTTACTCTTCCTTTTCTAATTGTTTTTACTCTTACAATATTATCTGTTCTATCTCCTGCATCAGAGCCTGCATTGTTAAGTGCAGAATGAGGAGCATCAATTAACATTAAACCAACAACATTATTTGACATTTAATCTTCCTCCAATATTTCATCTTCAGTAACTTCAACAACATATTCTTTTTCAATTAACCAATCATGTAAATTTTCATAAATTCTAAACAATAATAAATCCTGTGTTTCTCTCCAAGTCATATTACCCTCAGGGAATAAATAATTTACATAATCATCATATGTAAATAATAATTCATTATCACCCTTACTAATTTTATTTTTTAATATTTTTCTTAATATATTTCTAAAATTATTATAATTAGATGCACGTTCCAAATTATTTAAGGACTTAGGATCATCATTATTTTTAATATAATCTGATAATCTATCTCCAACATCTTTAATAACTTCAATTCTTTTTTTATCCATATTCCAAACCTCTTTCATATATGATTCAACTAATTTCCAAGAACAGTACGTTTTTTTAAATTTAATATTATAAAATAGCCTTAAAATTGATTTTCCTTCCATTAAATTATTATAAACAGTATTTGGATTATTTTTATAGTCATCATCAGATTCAACTTTATCCCATTTTACAAATTTATAAGATTTCTTAATAATAAAATTCCAATTAATCCTATCATCAATAGGTATTTCAGTTAGAAACTTAAAAACTGATGTGGGTAATGTGAAAATATCCAATTCAGGATTTTGATTATAATTAGTAAAATAATAAAAATTAAAAGAAGGAGTTTCATTCCTCCATTTTCTTCCAGAATCAATAACTTGAGAGATTATGTTAAATATAGCATTAGTTGGTCTTGTAATCCCCTTATTATAACAACCCTCAAACTCTCCAGATGATTTTTGAACCTCAATATTACGTATTGCTTTTTTAGCCCAAAATTTCATGACTTTTTGAGAATTTGAATGCAATACAATCATTTTTCCACCACAATGATACATAATCAATGGTGAAAATTGAACTAACAATGCACATAGTGAACAATAATCCGCACCAGAATTCCCGAAAGAAAAAAAGTTAACTAAAGAATTAGAACCCGTTAGTGGAATTACATCCTTACGAAAAACCTCTTCTACATTACGTCTACCACAACCCATACAAGAGCCACTTTCTTGTACATCACCAATTGAATTAATAAGATCATTTAATTTTTCTAAATATATCTCATTTAAATCAGACTTATTAGTTGAAGCAGGATTAGTTAAAACATTATTTGGAAATATAGTATACATATCTTTTTTCCAAGATGATTCAGTATATAATCTAGAAAGTTTTTCAGATTCAATTTTAATATCTTCAAGAGTAATATCTGAAATATTTTTATCTAATTTAGTAGCGAGAGCATAGATACCTGAATCTATAAATGGATTACCCGTAATAACAATATTTAAATCATCACTCATTTTAACCACCACTTAATTAAATTAAAAAAGTGTTTATACTAAATCCATTAGATTTATAATTACTATTATGTTAATAACTTATTAATAAAATTAGTGATAATATGAGACTCAAAATCAACCTCAAATCTGAAAACAATTTTAAAGTACCTTTTAATTATAATCATATCCTATCTTCAATTATTTATAATAAAATAGCTGATTTAGACCTTGCAAATAAAATACATGATTCTAATTCCTTTAAATTCTTTAATTTTTCACAAATCAATATTAAAAAAAGAAAGCTAGTAAAAGATGGAATCATTGCACGTGATGGAAGAATTAGTTTTTATTTATCTTCTCCAGATGATTTATTAGTTAAAAATCTTGTTAGCGGTTTTGTTGATGATTTAGAAATTAACTTTAAGAATGACAAATTGATTGTAGAAAAAATTGAAGCATTAAAAACACCTGATTTTAGAGAAATTTCAGAATTTAAAACTTTATCCCCAATTAACATCAGGGATTCAAAAGAAATTGACGGGAAAGTTAAAAGGATTGATCTTGCACCGTCTGATAAATTTTTTAAAGGTATTGAGAATAACTTAATTAAAAAGTATTGTATTTTTAATAATATTGAAAATACTGATAAAAAAATTAGTGCTTATTCAGAGATGGCTCATGTTAAAAGAAAAAGAATAACAATCCCCAAAGGTCCTAACACTACATATCACAGAGCATATATGATGGATTTAATTCTAGAGGGTGATACTGACTTGATTAAATTTGCATATGATGTTGGAGTTGGAGAAAAAAATTCAATGGGCTTTGGAATGCTAAGATACATTGAAACTGAAAACTAATTTTATATAATTTAAAAAACAAAAATATATTAGAATTAAGGACTTGATATTATGCTTACTATTAATCAATGTTATTTGGATTTTGTGGATAAGGTTTTAAGTAAAGGTAGTGAAACTTACAAGGATTCCAATCATCACTTAGTTGAAAGTTTAGGAAACTTTTACATCATAGATGATCCTTTTAATTTAAAATTCAGGGCTAAATATCAAAATTACACTACTGATATGCTTTTAGCAGACATTAAGTCAGGAAAATTTGATATTGAAGGATGTCCTATTAAAAGTGATGCTCTTTATGAGTATGTAAAGTCTGCTGAAAATCCTGATGATCAGGGTTTTGTTTATACTTATCCTAATCGTATTTTCGCACATTTTGATATTGACCAGTTCAATACTATGAAACAGAGAATTTTAACTGCTACCGGTTCCAATCGTGCAGTTGCAGTTACTATTGATCCACAGCTTGATGCCAAAAGAGAAGATATTCCTTGTCTTCAGTTTTTACAATGCATTGTTCGTGATAATGAATTAACAATCCACTGTTTATTCAGAAGTAATGATATTTTTGGTGCATTTTACTCAAATATGTTTTTCATAGCATATTTAGGTCTTAAAATGAAAGAAGAAGTCAACAAAGAAATTGTTGGTGAAAAATTAAACTTTGGTGGAGTTCACTACCACTCAACTTCTGGCCACATTTACAATACTGACTTAAAAGCAGCACGTAAATTAATAAAAACAAATAAATAAGGTTATTTAACCTTATTTTACAATACTTATTGTATTTTTAACTGTTTCTCTACCATAAGTAGTAGTTATGGAATATTTAGTAATTTTAGTCTTTTTAGCTATCTTTAAAGTAGCAACACCATATTTGTTGGTTTTAACCTTGTAGGTTTTACCTCTAAATTTAAATGTGACTATTTTATATTTTAAAATATTACCTTTACTATCCACTATTTTTGCTGTGAATTTACCTGTTTTTCCTTTTTTAATGGCCATATCTTTAGTTATAACATTATGTTTTACAGTTATTTTATTAGATACTTTGAATCCATTATAAGTGGCAGTTATTGTATATTTTCCAGCTTTTAAGGATGAAATTTTTAATGAAACATATCCATGTGAATCAGTGTATTTATAATAGGTCTTACCATTCAATTTAATAGTAACTTTAAGGTTTTTCTTAATTTTTCCATTATCATCTACTACTTTAACCTTATAATAGCTTACTACACTGAAATATTTGGTTATGTCTTTATTTCCAGTCATTCTTGAGACAACCTTAATGTTTTGGATTGATTTACCTCCAGTTTCAGGATTAATAACTGTTATTGAATAAGATCCTGGGCTCAACTCAATATTATAGTTAAGAACACCTTCATCATCAGTGCCCAAATATTCAGTTATACCATTAACAATGATTTCTACATTGCAATTTGATAACCGTTTACCATAATTATCCAAAAGAATTACCTTATAATTGGAATTATAAGCATATACTTCATTTGCAAGTGTTGTAATAGAAGATTTGAGTGTAATTTTTTTAGTTAAATTGTATCCTTCATTATTTATAACATCATTAAATCCAATCTCAATATTATAACTACCAAATGCTAATTTAAGAGATACTTTTGCAATTCCATTACTATCTGTGCTAACGACATAAACTTTATCATTAATCTTAAATTTGATTTCCTTATTTGCCACAGGGTTTGAATCATCATCAATCAAACGAATTGAATAATAAAAAGTCCCATTATGACATGAAACCATATCATTTGCAACTATTGAAACCTGTTTTGAATGAATAGTTATGTTTGAAGAAGAACCAGTATATTTATCACTGTTAAATGAAACTTTAATTAATTTGACACCACTATTTTTAAAGATATAATTCAATTTTGAAATTCCATTTATAATATCAACAGTGTATTCATTTCCTTCAATGTTAAAAATGACTTGGCCTGAATTAACTGGATTTCCATACTGATTTAAAACTGTCGCAATTATTTCAACTGGATTACACTCATCATTAATGGTTAAAGTGACAGTAGAATTAATTTTATTTAAAACTGTAAACGCTTTAATACATGCAACCTGTGATTTATAAGAATGATTATGATATGTCCAAGTTAAATTAAATAAATCATTCCAGTTTTCACCATCATAGCTAATATATGAAATATTTTCCCCATAAAACAGATTATTAAGTGAAATTATTTCAGATATCGGAACACCTGCATTGCCTTCAACAGTTATTTTAAATACAACTTCAAAATCATCTCCAATTTTAAGAGGTATAAATTGATTTAATTCAATTGTTGAGTAACTTGCAACTGCATTACCAGACTGAATTAATTTAAGTTCATCATTTACATAAATATATAAATCCCAAGTTGTATCTTTTTGGAAATATGTTGAAACTGCAGTTAAATATTCATCATCGGTTGCCGTGAATTTATTTTTATACCAGACAGAACTAGATGAATTCAATAAGTAATCAGTTTGACCCGGAATATCATATTGATAATTTTTATCATATTTAATTGAATCTGCTAAGACGAATGTATAAGTAGAAGATGGATTGTTAAGGGGTGCTAAACGTACATCATAATATGAAACATAATAATATCCATTTTCACCACCAGAAGTCCCCCAACTATTTTTGATTATCCAAGCACCATCACCCGGAGCGATTTTCTTAAAATTAGTTTTAGAATAATTATTATCCCATCCAACAATAACTACTGCATGGTTAGCACTAGAAGTATGGTCATAATTATAATAATTTTTTCCATTTGCATAACTATTTTTATCCCAATAAATACTGGTTGAAACAGCCCCCTGTTCAATAATAGCTCTTTTTATTTCATTATTATCCGTGTAACTAGTTCTTTTCAAGAATAATATATTTTGAACATGTATAAAACTATTAAGTACTGGAGATAATGCTGATGAACCATAGTAACTGTCATCACTTTCATTTACCGGACCTAACCAAGAAGTAAGATATCCTATACCCATTGCAATGTATCCTCCATCATTCGGAGTAATGTCCCATCCATACTCTGAGTATAATGACATTAAATTTTTCATGTTTTCTTCAGAAAGATCATATGCATTGCCTGTTGCCTTTAATATACAGGATTCCAAACTAGCCAATGCTGCAAATGACCAGCAGTTTCCACCGTTTCCCTGATTTTTTACTGAAGTTACTTGGTTTAGAGTTCTTAAATCATAACTACTTGGAAGATCACCATCATATGATTGATTATAATAAATTAAAATATAATCTCCATTACCAATTGTTAAATTAGGTAATATAGTTTCATAAATATCATTATTAATGCTAGCAGAATTATTTAAAAATGAAATATTTAAAATTACATAAGTTTCATTTGATATTATATAAACTCCTCCACCAACATTTAAAGCACTATTATTGATGAATTTATTTGAGGATACTGTAAGTAAATCAGGAGAATCAACAAATATTGCTCCACCATCTGAAGCAACATTATTTTCAAATGTGGAATTTACAATCGTATAATCTCCGTAAACAGAGTATATTGATCCACCACGATATTTTGCTTTATTGTCACGAGCATCAATATTAGTTAAATTCAAATTTGTATTAAGTGCAGTTATTGCACCGCCGAAAGTAGCTGAAGAATTTGAGAAACTTACATAATTGGCAATAATTTCAGAATCTCTACCATATATTACTCCACCAGCATCGTTTTTTGCTTGATTATTGGTGAAATTAGTGTTTGAAATAGTTACTTTTGAATTTTTATCACAATAAATAACACCAGCATAATAATTAGCATAATTTCCACTGAAAACAGAATCTGCAATATTCAAATTAGAATTTGTTGCATAAATAACACCTGCATAATTTGTTGCATGAATATTTGTAAATGTACAGTTAGTTATATTTACAGAAGAATTTGAAGAAGATAAAAATCCACCAATTGAAGCATATGAGTCCTTAAAGATTGAATTTATTAAAGTGATGCTACCACCATTTGTTATTCTTGAATTCATGAAAGTAACATTACAAATAACAAGTGAACCATCAACATCAATATTCATATTTTTAATTATAGTGTTTTCACTGCTTTTACCAATTATAGTTATATTATTAACCTCAATAGAATATCCTGAATAAATACCTTCATTTAAATAAATTACAGAATCATCATGAACATTATTTCTTAAAGTTTTATAAGGAGAATTTAATGATCCATTACCTGAAACATCAACATTAGCATCGAAATAATAAGAATCAGATAAAATATTATCATTTAATTCAAAATCTGTTTGATTATTGCTTGCATATGCTGTTGGAATAACAACGAGCAATGCAATCAGACATATGATGATAACCTTTTTAATATTATACAACAAAAATTCCTCCTTTTTAAACAAGATAATCACAAAACTAATGAAAATTATCTAGTATAATAATATTTAAGGAAATTATAGTATAAATAATCTATTTAATTTTAAAAAAAATAAGATAAAAATTAAAAAAAAAGAAAAAATTAATTAATGAAATTGATTTGTTCTTCATTAATTAAAGGATAATTTATCAAATTATCTGAGTCTAAATCTTCATTATTTAGACTTACAGCAGTTATTTGAGCATTTTTATATGTTCTGTAATACAATCTCGCTTCATCCGTATTGTAACATGATGAATAAACTGTATATTCATATAAATCAGGATCATCTATAAATGTACATCCGTTTTGCTGTTCAATAGAGCCCAAAATATGGAAAAATTGACCAACACTGCTTGCTTCATCACTATCAGAATAGGAATTAGCACGTGTAAATGCTGCTTTTGCAAATCTTGAAGAAGAAGATAAGTCCCCAGGAAGTCCTATTGCACCCATACCTCTTGAATATTCATCTAAATCAAAATCTTTGGAAAATGTGTTTTCAGGATTTTTAATAGATAAACTTCTAAAATTATTTAATGAAAATAACTGTTTATCAAAAGGAGGATTATTTGTCAAAACACCGACAGGATTGTCATAAATTTTTAATCCTTCTTCCAATGGTTCAACTACAATGCATTTCCCACTTGGATCAGACAACATCCAATGAAGAGTAGCTAAAGGCAATTCTTCTGCAAAATTAATATTCACAAGATTAATTTTCTTAAATAGTCCAATTGCTTCATCAAGGTTGCTTGCACAGCCAAGTATATATGGAATCAATTCAAATGGTGCAACATTTAACATGTCATCATTTATTTCTTTATATACTGCATTTCCTGGAAAGTTTAGTCCAGCTATTGACAATCCTTTTTCATTGCATGCATCATAATATAATGGATATCCATCAATACCTGCTGCAATTCCAATTATTGCATAATGTGATTTAATATCATCAATTTTTCTAAATTTAAATTCATAGTTTCTTGGAGTAATTGTTACTCTTTCATTATATGAAATTTCATAATCAAAGTTACGACCAAAATAATTCTTATCTGTAATATAATTACTTGCAGTACACATAATACCACCTTATATAAAATTTGAATATTTTAACGCTCTTGATTTGATATCACCGAAAGTGTCTTCGATTAACAATTCACCATTTTTAAATACAGTTTGAAGACAATCTTCACCACATGCATCGATTGGTATTGTTTTAAAAAAATTATTTTCATTAATTAATTTAAATCTACCTGTTTTGGATTTTTTACTGGAATCCAATGGATTTTTATAGATATCAATCCACTTACCATTACGTAATTGTGCAGAACATTTAAATGCATTTCTCTGTGTATCACGATTTACAGAGGTGTGAAGGCCTCCACCCATACCAAAGATAATATTTTCAGCTGCCCATCCATTAGATTTCATTGCAAATAAGATATCTCTGATTTTATGATAGTTTAAACCGTCACCCCATAAAAGGCCAATATTTGAGTCAAATACCTTATATCCCTTATCTGTCAGATAAGATCCAAAACCTTTCTCAAGGATATTCAAACAATCAATTGTTGTTGCTACGGGTTCACCACTATCAGGTCTAAATACAACTTTATTTCCTTCAATAGCTAAAAAATCTGTAATTGCGTTATTTAATCTAGAATTTGATTTTCCAGCTTCGGTTAAAAAGTTTTTATAGTTATATGAGTCTATAACCATAGACAATATTCCATTTTTAGCATTATCAATAACATTCAAAATTTGGTCAAATTCACCTTCAGGACCTAATGATGTCATCACACTGTGTTCAGTTGCCTGAACTGAAAAACCATATAGATTTGAATCGTTGTAATAATTTTCAGGAATGGTCAATGAAGGAATAGTGTCTGTTCCAGAAAAGCTAAGCAAATGCGCTGATCCAGATAGCATTGAAGATTCAGTTGAACTAGCTCCACGATATCCAAAGTCATGTAACATGAAATCCAAATTATCCTTTGAAGAACCAGTGACTTCAAGGTAAAATTTTGATAATTTCCTTACCTCAGCAGATAATGTTGCAACAGTTGAAGGGTACCAAACTTGTAAAAGTAGAGATTCAAGATAATTTACCAACCAGAAAGATTTTTTATCAGTGTTTTCAACAGTCATTAAGACATTGTTAACATTTACAGGTGTTCCTTCCGGTACTGATTTTATTTCTATTGGAAGATATCCATCATATTCATCTAAAATATAATACCAACCCTTTTTGTTGAATATATCTTCACCAATATGATTAGAAATAAGTTTATCGGCTTCTTCAATTTTTTGCTGATTTACGACTTGACCTTCCAAATATTTTTTTATGATATATTGCAGGCCGTAAAAAATAGTTTTATTAAATTCAGCACCTAATCTGCTTTCAAGGTATGAATAGATTTTTTCTGTCCCTTTTGGGTAAAAATAATGATGAGTTACTTTATAACTGTCTGTTAATAAACATATGTTGTTTTCAATCATAATATCAAGTCAATAACTAACAAGTTACTAAATTGTTATTATAAAAAGGTTGGAGTTGTAAAAACTCCGGTTTTTAATTTAGATATAACTAGTATCTTGTTTTCTGAAATGTGCTTGTGGGTGATCACATAATGGACATACTTCAGGAGCATCGGTTCCATAATGGATGTAACCACAGTTGTTACATTTCCATGCGATTTCTTCATCTTTTTTAAATACTTTACCTGCTTTGATTTTGTCAGCTACAGCATTGTATCTATCTTCATGAGCTTTTTCAGTAGCAGCTGCTGCATCAAATAATTCTGCAATATCATCTAAACCTTCTTCACGTGCGGTTGCAGCGAATTCTTTGTACATTGAAGTCCATTCTTCATGTTCTCCAGCTGCTGCATCTGCGAGATTGGTTTCAGTATCAGGTACTTTACCACCGTTTAAAAGTTTAAACCAGATTTTTGCATGTTCTTTTTCGTTGTCAGATGATTCTTGGAAAATATCTTTAATTTCAACATAACCATCTTTTTTAGCTTGGGATGCGTAAAATTCGTATTTTACACGTGCTTGAGATTCACCAGCGAGTGCTGCTTTTAAGTTTTCTTCAGTTTTGGTTCCTTTTAAATCTACCATAATTTTTCCTCCTTAAAATAAGATATAAAAATAGAAAATGAATTTTAGTAATCAAGTTACTAACTTAAAATTAAAAAAAATAAAAAAGTAGAAAAACTATTTAAAGTTAGTAGCTCTTTCTTCAAAGTGTGCTTTTGGAAGTCCGCAAACAGGACATTTTTCAGGTGCATTAGGACCTGAGAAAATAAATCCACAGTTTTCACATTTCCATTCAATATCTTCTGCTTTGTTAAATACAGTTTCGTTTTCAACATTAGCGAGTAAAGTTCTGTATCTTTCTTCGTGTTCTTTTTCAATTGCACCTACTTTTTCAAATAAGAATGCAATCATTGGGAAACCTTCTTCTTTAGCGGTTTCAGCGAATTCTTTGTACATTGAAGTCCATTCTTCGTTTTCACCATCAGCTGCACCGTTGAGGTTTGCAATAGTGTCAGGAATAACTTCATCATTTAAGAGTTTATACCAAATTTTAGCGTGTTCTCTTTCGTTTTTGGAAGTTTCCATGAAAATATCATGGATTTGAACATAGCCTTCTTCTTTAGCTTTAGCTGCGAAGTATTGATATTTAGTGTGTGCTTGAGATTCACCAGCAAATGCTGCTTTTAAATTTTCTTCAGTTTTAGTACCTTTTAAATCAGACATAATATACATCTCCAATAATATAAAATATATTCTCATTAAATAAAAAGTTTTTCATAACCACAATACAATAATTTTTCTATATATTAATAAAAAAAGCAATAATGTTAAATGAAAAATAAATAATTTGAATAAAATTAAATAAAAATAAATATTAATGAATATTTTTTAAAATAAACTCATTTTACAAAATACCATTAATAAAAAATATAATAAAATTAAGTTATGTCAAATATATTTTATACAGACATATAAAAAACATACTTATTATTTAATTAATTGTTTTAAATCATTTCTGATGATTGAAGTTGCATTGAATCCTTTGATTGCTTCAATCATTTCAGGGAATTTTGCTTTTGGAATTAAAACATTAATTTGTGAGAAGCTAGAACATTCAGTGACAGTCGGTTCGTCAGCACAAAGTTTATTTTCAACCAAATATTCACTAACATCACTAATTTTATCATTAGCTAAATTAAATTTAACATCAAAATAATTTTTAGCAGTTATTGCACCGAACAATTGTTTATAGATCAATTGAGCTTTGACCATTTTTTCACCAGTGCAGGATACACCAGCGTATAATCCTGCTGAAGAGTGCAATATTGTTTCAAGTTCTTTTAAACCTGCTTTTCTTAAACTGCTTCCAGTCTGAGTATTATCAACAATTAAATCTGCACCTTTAGCAATATATACTTCAGTTGCACCATCAGAATTGATAACTTGTACTTGTTCGTTGTCCCCATCAGTTAATCCTCTGACTTGGACAAATAGTACTGCATCACCGAATATTTCTTTATATCCTTCATTTTCCATTATGTGTTTTCTAGTTAAGTTTAGATATTCAGTGAAACATAAGATTAGAGTTTTTCTATCTTTATTAGCTCTGAAGAATTCAGTTAAATTTTCATACGGAGAATCATTTGGAACTGCAACAATTAAACGAGTTTTACCATAATCCAAATCACCTATTTTAACAGTTTTGGTATCTCTTAAAACGGATTCTTCTTTAATCCAATCTTCACCGACAATAGCAATATCCACCATACCTCTGTTTAATTCCACAGGAACAGATTGTGGACGAGTTAAATATGCATTTATTTCCGGATCATTAACTATATCAATTTCGTAAGATTCATACCCCGATTCATAACCTCTAACTTCATAACCTGCATCTACAAATAACTGATAAGTATTTCCTCTTTTAACATTGTTCAAACTTCCTTTTGGAAGACCGAGAATAATTTTTTCATTCGTAATTGTTCTTCAACATAATTACATTATATGAAATTTGATAAAGTTCAAAAAATTCTTCACTAATGGATTAAAAATTCACACACCATCAAAAAAATAATTTTTTAATTCAAATTAAGTTTACAATAATTATCAATTCCACAATAAAATAATCTATTATTTAAATAATTTAAAGTTTATTAAAATTTAATCTGAAAAATAGAACTGGAATCAAGTTCTTAGAATATAACTTTTGGATAAAAAAGTAAAAAATAGGAAAATAAAAGTTATTTTCCTAAGCTATATCAGAATATAATAATCCATATGCTCTTTGGGTAAAGAAAATCAAGTATGGAGTTATTACAACTGAAATAATTGAGATTTGTGGGATTTGATTGGTAAGATATCCTACAATTCCTTGAATAACTACACCAATTACAACAACTAAAATAATAAGAGCAAGTACTTTAGCCACTCCAATTCTTGGAATGTCTTTTGCTGCTTCAATAACATTAAGAGCATTGCCAAGACTGCCTGTGTTTGCTAATCTTGCTTGACCCATTGTTTCAATAAATCCAAAGATTATAAACAAAATAAGTGCAACAATTGCAGTAATAGCAATAGAATTAAATAAGGAAGCCCAAGCAGCATCAGATACAACAGGCATAGCAGTTGCAGTTGAGTTAGCAACAGCAGTTGCATTTATATTTGCAGTGTATTCTTCAATTATTTGCATAAAACTACCCGGAACATTTGCAATAATTGCAACAATTCCAGTAATAATAGCAGGAATAATAAAGTATACAATATTAACAATTAATAGTTTAATACCATTTATTCCATCATTTATCCAATCAAATGCAGGAGCGTTTTCATCAAAATCAATACCTGACTTCATGATTCCTAGTTGATAACCCATCATTACCAATGATACAATGAATGAAGCAATGAATAAGATTATACCAAGAATTACAAGAGCAGTATTTTCATTACTAAATGCACAAGAAAATACCCCACCAACCATTAAAATTGCAATTACAAATGTTAAAGCTATGTAAATTGCAAGTTTTTCTATATTTTGTGATGGAAAAATAAATGCCTCTTTAATAATATCCATAATTTCCATTATTAACACCTTTTTTAATTAATCAACACTCAAAGAGTAGTTAGTATTATTTTAAAAATGATATTATTTAAAATTAATTGAAAATTAGAATATAAATACTAAGAATATAAAAAAAGAAAAGAAAAAAGATGAATAAATTTATTCATCTAAACCGAAGGATTTTTTGAGTAAATCTACGTTTACATATCCTTCTTTGTAAATTTTACCAGTAGTTAAGTCGTTAATTACAACTTCAGCAGGAGCGAACATTCCTTTGTCGATTTTGTAGAAGTCGAATTCAGCTTCTTTGAATACATCGAAGAATGGTTTACCATATCCATCAGCTGCGGAAGATGGTAATTTAGCTGCAACATCAGCAATGTCATCGTTTTCATCAGATTCAACGTAGTAGTAGGTTCTTCCACCGAATAATACTGCATCGTTGGTTTTACCCATAGCTTTAAGTCCATCTGGGTCAATAGGTGCAATAGGTGCAATACCTGCTGCGTGTTTTACTTTAGTTACATCGAATTTAATAGCTTCTAACATTTTGTAGGTTCCGTTTTCAACTACTCTACCAGAAATTTGAATAGATCCAACAAGAGAAGAAGTAGGAGCTACAAGTAAGTATACATTTTTAACATCAACGTTACATTCATCAGCAATGTATTGAGCAACATCTTCACCAGGTAATACGTCAGCTTCTAAAGTTAAAATAGCTAAGTCAGCTTCTTTGTCTTCGTAACCGATTTCTTCATAAGTTTCAGCTGGTTTTAATGCAATTGCTCTTGCAGGACCAGAACCAAGTGCAAAGAAATCTCCAACAGATACAGACCAACCTGCTTTTTGAGAACCTAAGGTTGAAATGGAAGGTGAGTCAGTTTTAATTTTTACTGAAGGAAGAGCGAATTTTTCAGATAAATCTCCAGGAATGGAAATTCCAACATCTGCAAGTCCACCGAGACAAACTTTAGTATAAAGTTCACCCGCTTTAAAACTTCCATCTACATTTACACCACAATCTAAAACGGTAGCACCATTTTCTAAGGTTTCTACAGCGATGTTTAATGCATCTGCTTTTTCAATCATTACATCTACGGTCTTTTTTGCTTCTATGTTTACACTTACCATAGTTTAACCTCTATTTAAAAAATATCAACTTAAATCATTTTAAGTTATCGTTTAGAATTTTATTGTTATTATTATTTATATTTGACTAAATGATTTTAGCAAATGCACAATTATCCATTAACCACAGAATATTATTCAGACAAATAACCAAAAAATCGAACAACATCCAAATCGATTAATTAATATAATAGCCAATTACATATACTTATGCAGTGTTTTGATACACTTTATTTTAAGGAGGAGATGTTCATGGATAGATTAAAAGACAAAGTAGCTATTGTTACTGGTTCTACAAGTGGTATCGGAATCGGCATTGCTAGATTATTTGCTGCAGAAGGTGCTAAAGTAGTTATTTGTGGACGTAGAGAAGAAAAAGGACAAGCAGTTGTTGATAGTATCACAAAAGAAGGAGGAGAAGCTTCTTACCACTTCTTTGATATTACCGACACCGACAGTATTAAAAAATTAATTGACGATACTGTAGAAAAATATGGAAAAATAGACATTTTAGTAAATAACGCAGCTAATGTAGCTCTAAAAGACGGAAGCATTGGAGAGTTAACCATTGATATGTGGGATGCTATCTTTGAGAGCGATTTACGTGGTACATTTTATGCTACAAAATGTGTAATTCCATACTTGCAAAAAAATGAAAATGGTGGATCTATTATAAACATTGGATCAATGGCATCATGTGGTGGAGATTTAGGTTCTACTGCTTATGCATGTGCTAAATCCGGTGTTGACATGCTTACACAATACACCGCACTCCAATATGGTAAAGATAATATCCGTTGTAACTGTGTACGTCCTGGATTAATAGTAACTCCAGAAAATGAAGCAAATGTACCTGAAGTCTTAAGAAACATTTTCTTAAGTAACATCATGGTAAACCGTTATGGTGGTCCAGAAGATATCGGTCATATGTGTGTATATTTCGCATCTGACGAAAGTGAATACGTAACTGGACAAATAATCAATGTAGATGGTGGTCTTAACTCCCATGTATCTACATCAGCACAATTTAGAGAGTTAAACTCTCGTACATGGTAATTAGTACTTTTTAGTACTAATTTTTTTATTTTTTTAAAAAAAAAAGAAAAATAAATGAAATAAATCATTTATTGTTTATTTTTTCCTACGTGAAATAGGAACTAAAGCTACAACAATCAATACTAAAACCAAAACAGCAATTGGAAGACCAGTTTGTCTTAATTGTTTTTTAGTCACATTATTGTTTTGTTTTAAAACTTTATTTTGTTTTACAATTTTGTTTTTTAATGGAGCATTTTTATCAACATTCAATGAATCATCATTTCCATTAGTTCCGTTTAAATCACTGTCCCCATCATCATCGTCAGTGGAATTATCATCATCTACAATATCAGAATCATCATCGTCTGTAGAATTATCATCATCTACAATATCAGAATCATCATCAGTATCATTTTCAGGTGTGTCATCAACATCCTGACCATCATTTGAGTAAACTACATTAAATGAGTCACCGTTTTGACTTATTTCTTTTGAATATGATGCTACATCATCAATAGATATACTGTAGTCTCCACCAGTTGCTGATAAAGAATCCTGCCATCCATTAGCTTGTGATAAAGTTAAAGTACCAATAACCTTACCGCCGGATTTAATAGTTACAGAAATACTTGAAGGTCTATTATCAGTATTACCATCATCATTCCAGGAAACGGATACTTTAACCTTTGAGTTTTCAACTTGAGTATCATCATTAGCATTTTCTTCAGCAGAAATAACTCCTACTGAAACCACTAAAACTAATAAAATACCAAGTATTGCAAATAGTTTTTTTGACATACTAATAGTTCTAAAATTAATAATAAATTAATATTTATCAAAGTGAACTTTGGATTTATCATACCTTAAATTTACTTCACTTTCCTCTTCAGGATAACCAATACAGATTACTGAAAAAGGAATGCAGAAGTCTGGAATATTTAAATATTGTTTTAATTTTAAGGTTCTATCTTCAATCGGGTGAAATCCAAGCCATACACTGCCCAAGCCTTCATGAGTGGCCTGAAGAAGAATATTTTCATTACATGCCCCCAAATCCTGTTCAATCATTCTTATTACTTTTGCATTATTTAGATTTCCAAGTGTAACAATAAGATGTGATGCACCGGCAGCAGGTTTTGCAAATTTATGCATTTTAGAAATTGCAAGTTTATCTTCATCATCTGATACAACAATAAACTCCCATGGCTGTGAATTACATGAAGAAGGTGCCTGCATAGCTGCTTTTAGTAGATTTTCGATTTTTTCATCACTGACTTTTTCATCTCTAAATTTACGAACACTTTTTCTTTTAAAAATTAAACTCATCTAACCACCAAATAATTCTTCAATTTCTTCACGTACATACGGATAATCATTTACATCAGTTAAAATCTGAACCTGATCGCTGTATTTAATGTTAAAGTCTTCAGTTGGAATTATATATTTACCATTACGAATAACTGATACTACAATTGCATTTTTTGGAAATGGAATGTCCTTAATTTTAAAATTGATATAGTCACAGTCAAGTGGCACAACATATTCTGATAACACATGCCTTGAAGGCTTTTTAACAAATTCTCTGTTTTTGTTTAAAAGTAATCTATCATATAATGACTCATATATCGGTTCATTTCCTAAAATTGTTGGAACAACGTAAGCTATTAGAGATACAATAATCATTGCAACTAAAGACTCTGTAGAACCGCACATTTCAGCTATTAAGACAATTCCAGTTATTGGAGATCTTACAGTAGCTGCAAAAAATCCTGCCATTGAAATAACAATGAATTTATAGATTAAAACATGCTCCATACCCAAGGCTGGAACTACAACAGATCCAAATATTGCTCCAATATATGCTCCCAATACTAAGATTGGTAAAAATATTCCACCAGGTGCTCCTGATGAGAATGAAAACATTGAAAACAAGTATTTTAAGACTAAAAGAAGGACTAAAACACCTAAAGATGGAATAGCTACACCTAACATGTCCATCATGAAGTGTCCACCATCACTGATTTGTGGAATTGTAAGTGCTACAACACCAGAAATAATAAAAACAGCTACAAATTTAAGCTGAGAAGGTATTTTAAGACTGTTTACAAAATCACTTGACTTTATCATTCCAATATTATACACATATCCTATAACACCAATGACAATTCCTAAAACAATTAAAATCCAGTAGTTTTCCAAAGGAATGTTGTTTATTGGAAATGTTAAAACAGTAGACTGGCCAAAAATAGATTTTGAGATAAAATCAGATACAATAGCAGATACTAAAGCTATAAAAATTAATGTTTTATCAAAACCATGATTGATTTCTTCCATAACAAATAATACTCCAGCTAGTGGAGCATTAAATGCTGCAGTAATACCAACAGCAGAACCAACAAGTATTAATCTTAATTCATCGGTTTTTGATCCTTTAAAAAGACGTGCAACACCTTTTCCAGCCATACCACCAATTTGAACTGATGGACCTTCAGGACCTAATGATAAACCACCAAGAGCAGTCATTACCCCTGCAACAATTTTAGAAAACAGCACTTTTGCCCAATTAGCTTCCATATGCCCTTTTACTTCAGCATAAACCTGAGGTATTCCACTACCTGAAGAGTCAACTTCCCACTTGGTTATCCAATCGATTAAAAGTCCTAAAACAGCTAAAAAAACAAAAAATAGCACAATATAAACTACATTAGTTTGAATTATAGTTAAATAATTTCTTAAAATATGTTCTGATTCAGAAAGTAAAAAACGATACAAACACACCATTAATCCTGCAAATATACCTACCATTACTCCCTGAACAGATAAACGGAAGATATATTTTGGATTTTCAACAATTGATTTTAATGTTTTTTCAAGGTTTTTCATTAATTATTGATTTAAATCAAATAATATAAAATAATATTGTTTTTAAGTTTAAGTAATTTTATCTAAACTAAAACAATATTAAAAAATACAAGGCCAAATCATCATTAACCCAATCATTATCATTACAAAATGAGGTAAATATTCTGCAACAGCCTCAGGAACATATTTCATGACGTTACTACCTTCTGTAGAACCTAATGTGATTGCAATAGCTTCAAAAACAGTCAAAATAGGAATATAAATCCAGCTTAGAGTAGCAAATATTACAAGACTGTCTGAACCAAGCAATAATGCATTGACTTTTTCAGGGAATTTAACACCACTTATTCCAATAATCTGGATAATTATAATTAATACTCCACAAAAACATTTAAAGAAATCTTTGGATACAAAAAATAGCACAATACTTCCAATTAGTACTCCAAAAATACTGAATAATGTTTCAATTCCTAAATAAGAACGAATATTTTCCTTAAGAGTGCATCCATTTACACTTGTTATGATAAATGTGTCAATAACAAGACCAGATAATAATATAATTGTTTCTAATAGACTATGCATACATTCTAGAATTATATTTCTAAGATATTATAAAATTAACTAATTAGAACTTCTCCAGGTGTTTCCGCATTTTGCACATCTGATGAAATTAGTTGGTGCCTCATCAGCAGATCTTGTCTGTACAGTCCACCAGTATCCTTTTGTTCCACCACATTTATAGCAGGTTATTCTTGTGGTTGGAAGTGCTACATTGTTGTTGTCTGTTACAATTACCTTGGTTTCAGGTTTGGTTTCTCCTTTCATATGATATTGTTGTTCTAAATCATCATTTGTTAAGGATTTTTCATAACCACAGCTACATTTAATTGTACCATTTTTAGGCATTAGCATTGCACCACATTCAGGACAGAATTCCATATAATTAAACACCCATAAAAAGTTGTAAGTATTAATTTAATAAAAATAGTTTATAAATATTTGTTTTTTAAAAAAAAAGTTTGAATGTGGAAGGTTTAACCCTCCACCATAATCAGCTTACCGGTAGCAGGGTCTTTGTATACCTTACCCATTTCGGTATATCCTTGACCAGAACTGTTTGAAGTGTCTGGAGTTTCGTTTAATTGCTGGCCTTGGTCTACTTCAGTAGTTTGTTGTTGCATAGCTTCCTGCATACTTTGGTCAGGATCAATCATAGCCTGCATATTCCAGCTTATGATTACAAAAACAAGAAAACCAACAGCAATAACAAGCATTGCATCTACAAGGTTAGCAATACCAGTCATCGGGTCTTCTTCTACTCTTTTTGACCTACGCCTACCATTTTTCCTTACCATAAAACCACTATTTATTCATATAATCAAGAACTGCATCAATTAAAGCATCTAAATCAGATAAATATCTGTCATACCATGAAGATCTAAGTTTACCAATGAAATAACATAATGCACTAGAACCAATACCAACAATAGTTGTGTTAAATGCAACAGTTAAGGAACTTGCAAGAGTATTGATGTCTCCTGCACCTAATGCTGCAAGACCTGGACCCATAGGGATTAAAGTACCCATTAAACCGATAGTTGGACCAAGACGAGTAATAATATCTGTTTTTCTTAATGATTCGATAGTTTTTTCTTCTTCAAATTCGAATAATTTACGAGCAAGAGCTTCTCTTGAAGAGTCACCTAATGATTCAGAAGATGCAATTTCAGTTAAAACCTTTTTTTGAGATTTTGGAATATCAGCATTTGAAATTACACTTTTTAACTCATCAACAGATTGTGAAGCATTAATATCATAAATTAAATCTCTAATTACTCCAACAGGAACCTTTTTTCTGGATGTATATTCTGAAATAGCTCCACCTAATGTAATAATTGTAATAATAACAATTACAAGTAAAATAACCAATACAGGAATAGTTAAGCTTTGAGAAATAACATCAAGAGAACCTGTTAAAAATTCTCCCCCAGGAATGCTTAAAACCATATTTTTTCACCTAAATTATTTTAAAATGTTTCTGCCTCTTTTATTCAAGACCATACCTCCAAATAATAAAATTGCAAATGCAATTATAATCATAAGGATGTCTTGAGGAGAAGCAATTGTAATGGAAAGAGAAGTTTTGGTAAGAGCTGCTGCAATATTTGGAATTACAATAGCTGAAAGTAAGAAATACGCACCTAAAAACAACATGAAATTACCTAAAACAACAGGATAAGGTTTATCAATGAATTTTATAATTGTATTTGATGCAAAATAAGTTACAATCATTACTCCAACCAATGCTACTGCTGCATAACAGCTTAAATCAAATGTAGCAATGTTTATACTTGGTGCAACGATTAAAACGCTAGCAACAATTGAACCAAAACAGCATGGACAAGGAGCGATAATAGCTAAGGAAGTTGCAGTTGATGTGTTTTTGTCGTGTATTTTCCATTCTCTTATTGTAAAAAGACCGGCAATAATCATGATTGAAGCCATAATAATATAAAACATTGTATTATAACCATAAATTGCCTGAACAAGTTGATCTGTGAAAAATGAAGCAATATAAGAAATAATAATTATTCCTGCACCATATGATATACAGATTCCTGCAAACAATTTTTTTGACAAATCAGCCAAACCAGATGCAAGTCCTATTTTTATTCCAAAAATAACAACAGATGCGAAAATTCCAAACTGCCATAAAACACTCATAATATCCATATTAATTTCCTCTTTATCAATTTAAATTTAATAAACTGCAAATTAATATTACTAATTTATTATATATAAAATTTTATAGGAAAATTTATTTTAAATGAGTAAGTTTTAAGGTGCTTAAAATATAATATTTATAATATTAATAAAAAAATGAGGCAAAATATGTTTTGGAACGAAGAAATTGAGACAATGCCAAGGCAAGACCTTGAAGAATTACAGTTAAAAAAACTCCAAGCAACTGTAAAAAGAGCTTTTGATAAAATTCCTTACTATAACAAAAGATATAGTGAAGCAGAAGTTTATCCGGAAGATATTGAAACATTAAAAGATATCGAAAAACTTCCATTCATCACAAAAGACGACTTAAGAGAAAGCTACCCTTACGGACTTTTTGCAGTAGATCTTAAAGATATTAAAGAATTACATTCATCATCAGGAACAACCGGAAAACCAGTAGTTTCAGGATACACCAGAAAAGACTTGGATACCTGGGCAGAAACTACAGCACGTGGACTTACCATGATGGGACTTGGTGAAGACGACATTATTCAAAATACTCACGGATACGGAATGTTTACTGGTGGATTTGGAGTTCATTACGGATCTCACAAAATCGGTGCAACAATTATCCCAATTTCAACAGGACAAACAAGAAGACAAATCGAAATTATGAGCGATTTTGGAACTACCGGACTTATTTTCACACCATCTTATGGTATTCACATTGGAGAAGTTGCTCTTGAAGATGGAATTGACCCAAAAGACCTTGGAATCAAAGCTATTGGATTTGGAGCTGAAATGTGGACTGAAGAAATCAGACAAAAAGTCGAAGAACTCTTTGGTGCAAAAGCATACAACATCTACGGATTAACAGAACTTATGGGTCCGGGAGTTGGTGTAGAATGTAGTGCACAGCAAGGTTTACACATTGCAGAAGACATCTACTATCCTGAAATCATAAACCCAGATACTGGAAAAGTGATTGGTGGAGGAAAAACCGGAGAATTAGTTTTAACCAATCTTGAAAGAGAAGGAATGCCAATCATAAGGTTTAGAACCAAAGATTTAACCACAATTACTTATGATAAATGTGATTGTGGAAGAACTCATGCAAGAATGAGCAGAATAACCGGTAGATCTGACGATATGATTAAAGTTAAAGGAGTAGCTATTTTCCCATCACAAATTGAAAAAGCATTGCTTAAAGTTGGTGATGTAGAGCCTCATTACATGATTATAGTTACAAGACCTGGAACATTAGATGAAATCGAAGTAAAAGTAGAAGCATCAAAAGATCTTTTCTTTGACGGTGTAAAAGAAATGATGGACATCCAGACTAAAATTGGAAAATCCATTGAAAACGAAACCGGAATTAGAGTTAAAGTAACACTTGTTGAACCAAAAACTTTACCAAGATTTGAAGGAAAAGCAAAAAGAGTAATTGATAAGAGAAACTTACACTAGGTGAAAAACAATGAAAATTCAACAATTATCCATATTTTTACAAAACAGAGTTGGAAATCTCTCCAAACCATTAGAATTACTTTCACAAAATAATGTAAACATAAGAGCATTATGTATGGCGGATACATCTGAGTTTGGTATTTTAAGACTTGTTGTAGATAGTCCACAAAAAGGAAAAGAAATCTTAGAAGAAAACAATTTCCTTGTTAAGATTACAGACATCATTGGTGTTGAAATGACTGACACTCCAGGTGGTCTTACTTCAGTTTTAAAAGTCATTAGAGAAAATGATGTTGATTTAGAATATCTTTATGCATTTACCCACGATAAAGTTGGTAAAGCTATTTTATTATTGCACTCAGATGACCTTGAAGGTTTAATATCTGCATTGCAAAAAAACAATGTTCCTATTGTTCCGTCAAAAGAAGTTTACAATTTATAATTACTTCTTTTTCTTCTTTTTTTAATTTTTTAATAATTTAAACTGATTTTAAACTTCTCAAATTCAAAAGGTTTAAAATTGATGTTAATTAAAATATATGATGTTAATAATTTTTTTTAACTTTTTAATAGGAAGAAAAATATGAATTTAAAAAAATCAGTGTATGACGGAACAAAGCGTATTTTTTTATTTAGATGCTTTACGTGTAATGGCTATTGCATGTGTTATTATGATACATGTATATACCAGAATGAGAGGATTTATCCTTACTGAATATGCTTTTCCACCTTCATTTAACTGGCTTATGACACTATTTTTCGGAAATGTACCTAGGATTGGTGTAGATTTATTCCTGATATTGTCTGGAGCATTGTCTCTTGGTCGTGTTTGGGATATTAAATCGTTTTTAGGTAAAAGAATACCTAGAATTATTTCACCATTCGTATTTTGGAGTGTTTGTATAGTACTTTCTGTTATGATTGTTTCTGTAACAATTCCAGGCGTATTTAAATTACCTGAACAAGGATTTACTATTAGCGGATTTTTAAACTTGTTTTATGCTTACATTATGGCTGCTAAACCATATGCGCATCAAAACTGGTTCTTCTGGATGATTTTAGGAACTTATTTGATCATGCCAATATTCAACAAATGGATATTGCACGCTGATTTTAGTGAAATCGAATATTTCTTGGTATTCTGGTTAGTTACCTGCTTTTTCGACTACACATTAATGACAGCTTGTCCAATTAAATTATCCTACTTTACAAGTCCAATAGGTTTAGTTGTTTTAGGGTATTATCTAAGACATACTGAAAGAAAACTTCTAAACAATGCTTACTTTGGAATTGGATTAATTATAATTTCTATTATCTTAACAATGATTTTAGGATATTATTTATCTGACGTACATGAAATTTATACTTTCAACAGATATTCCATTTTAAACTCCATTACTGTTATTGGAGTATTCGTATTGTTTAAAACTTACAATCAGTTAAGAATTTACAAATTTTTAACTAAATTCAAAGACAGTTTTATTAGTGTAGTATATCACAATTCAGTATTTTCAATTGCAAAATACAGTTACGGAATTTACTTAATTCACTTAGTTATACTTCACGTACTTATCCCAATTGTTGTTGGATTTGCAAATTCATATAAAGTAAGTTTTATGTTATGCTTCGTTTTATGTTTAGGTATTTCCTGGGCAATTATGGCTATATTAAACAGAGTTCCTAAGGTAAACAACGTTATTGGTGCTAAATAAGTCAATTTTAAAATTTAAAACAAGATTATAAATCAAAATGATTTATAATTAATTTTCTTTTTTTGGTAAAATGGTGATGAAGTACTGAAATTCAATAGAATAACAACTATTTTTCAATGGTAAATCCGTGATTTTGTGCTTTGGTTACAAAAACAGTACCATTTTCTCCGATGATTTCTTTGGTTTTTTCTACGATTTCTTCATTTGATTCGTCAAATACTGTGTATAAAACTGGTCCAAATGAGGAAATACCTACACCATATGCTCCAGCTTTTTCAATAGCTTTCATTAATGGTAAGTAACTGTCATCAAGAGAATGTTCTAATTTGTTGAAACCAACTTTTTGAAGCTCACTTACAGCCCATCCAAAGTTTTTAATATCTTTTTCAAGCATGAATGGAATGAGGTTCATTAAAATCAAGTGAGATACCTGTTCTACTTCTTCTTTTGGAATAGGACAATATGTTTGGAAAACATCTACCTCATCGTCACCTTCCATATGCTTTTCAATTCTTGGAATAGCTATTAAAATATTCCATTCTTCAGGAAAATCATATCTAGCGATTAATGTTGCAGGTTTTGCCTTTGATGCACCAGAAGGTAAGAATAATGGTTTTTCTTCTTTACTGTGTCCACCATCAACAATAAATCCACCTAAATCGTGTGTGTATGTTCCAATTCCAGAAGTACCTCCCCTTCCAACAATACTACTGAGAGTTCTGCTTTCAACTTCAATACCCATTGTTTCAGTTATTAAATGAGCAGTTGAGATAGAAATTTGAGTTCCACTACCAAATCCGGAATGTGGAGGGTAAGTGTTGTGAACAGTAAATTTGAAACCAGAATCAATGTCGAAGTGTTCAATAGTCTTTTTAGCTGCATCAGGGATTTTTTCTCTACATTCTTCAATAGCTTCAACGTCATCTACAGTATCTGCAAATTCAAGTTCAATCCCGCTTTCAATTTGTTCAATTTCCAATACAAATTGAGGGTCAGCTAATGCAAGACCAATACCACCATCAACTCTCCTATATGATCCGTTTAAATCAATAAGAGACATGTGTATTCTTGAAGGTGCTCTAATAATCATTTTTTCACTTCCGATAAACCTTAAAAAAATAAGTTAAAGACTAGAAAGATCTAGTCTTGAGTTGGTACACGAGTAGCCAATTCTTTGTTTAATTCGTAAATTAATCTGTTGTCGCCATCAGCTAATTTAGCTTTTGCAACTAATTCCATTGCGTTTTCTTCTTCTTCAACTTGTTCTTCAACAAACCATTGTAAGAAGTTGTTGGTTGCGTGATCTTTTTCTTCGATAGCGATATTTACTAAATCATTAATAAGACCAGTTACCATTTTTTCATGTTCTAAAACATGTTCAAATGCAGCAAGAGGGCTTTCCCATTCAGTTTGTGGTCCTTCAATAGCAGTTAAGGTTACAGAAGCTCCTCTTCTGATAATGTAATCATAGAATTTAATTCCATGTTCTAATTCCTCATTTGCTTGAACTCTCATCCAGTTAGCAAATCCGGATAAATCTTCATCTTCAAAATAAGCTGCCATAGATAAGTACAAATAACCTGAGTAAATTTCAGCATTTAATTGAGCATTTAATGCTTTTTCCATATTTTCTGATACCATAATATCACCATTTTTAACTTTTGTTTTTAATTTAATATAAATTTTAAGTAATTAAAAAGTTAAATTATTAAATATGATTGAAAAGTCCCTTTATGAAAATTATGAGATTGATTTTAGTGAAAATATCACTCCAAATGATGATGATTACTTATTTATTTTTAATAACGAAAGAGAATTATTCTTAGATTCAAATAAACAATTACCAAAATCCCTAGATGGTTTTGATGTTAATTTCCATTTATATATTGGACAATACAATGGTAAAAAAGCATTTGCAATTAATGTTAACACTAAAGATTCATTTTACAATTTAAGAGATGTTTATGAAATTGATGCTGATTTATATCATATTGCATCCAGAGCGGTTTTAGTTAGTGACTGGTATATGACATTCCAGTTTTGTGGAAGATGTGGTGCTAAAACACAATTAGATGAAAAAGACATGATGTTAAAATGCCCTAAGTGTGGTCAAATGCATTATCCTCGCATCGCTCCTGCAATTATTGTAGCTATTAGAAAAGGTGATGAATTGCTTATGGCAAAACACAGTTATCATAAGAAAATAAGATATGCTCTAATAGCTGGTTTTGTTGAACCTGGAGAAACCATTGAAGAAGCAGTTCACAGAGAAGTTTTAGAAGAAGTAGGAATTAAAATTAAAAATCTCCAATACAAAAGAAGTCAAACATGGCCATTTCCAAACTCACTTATGTTCGGATTTAGCGCAGAATATGAATCCGGTGATATAAAAGTTGATGGTGATGAGATTTTAACTGCAAAATGGATTAAAAAAGAAGATGTGGAACCACCAGAAACCGATATCAGTATCGCATCCTGGTTAATTGAAGAATTTTTAAAATCATAACCCCTGGTTAATAATGGTTAAAGCATGAATTCCTGCTTTTAACCTTCCCAAACCTTCTTTTAATAATTTTTGAGGACATGCAATATTCATTCTTAAAAATCTGTCCCCACATTTACCAAAATCAACACCTGCTGATAAAAACAAGCCCTGATTGGTTCTTAAAAATCCTGATAATACTTTAGAAGAAACATTTAACTTAGAACAGTCAAGCCATAAAAGATATGTTGCATCACACTCAACCAATTTAATTATTGGCAATTCCTCTTCAAGATACTTTTTAACAATCTGTTTATTTTCAAATATTACTTCTCTTAGCTCATCCAACCATTCTTCAGACTCATTATATGCAGCCATTACAGCACATGCCGCAAATACATTACAGGAACTTGAATCATCAATATGTAACTGTTTATGTATTTTTTCATGTAAATCATTATTTTTTGTATGAACAATAGAACTTTTAAATCCTGCAATATTAAATGATTTTGAAGGGGATAAACAAGTTATTGCATTTTTATAATCATAAGATGCCTCAAATGGATTGTATTTAACACCAGGATTAGTTAAATCACAGTGAATTTCATCAGATATTAATATAACATCATATTTATCACATAACTCACCAATTCTTTTTAACTCATCCTCAGACCATATTTTACCGATTGGATTGTGAGGATTACATAAAAGCATCATTTTAACATCTGATAATTTATCTTCCAAATCATCAAAGTCAATTGAATACTGTCCATTTTCATAAACCAGTTCATTTTCAACAACCTGACGGTTATTATCCTCAATTACATGGAAAAATACATGATAAACTGGAGACTGGATTAATATTTTATCTCCAACTTCTGTTAAGCATCTAATCATTGAAGATATTGATGGCATTACCCCAATTGAGTAAAGCATATCATCACGAGACATTTTAAAGTTATAACGTCTATCCCACCAGCCAATATATGATTCAAATAGCTCATCTGGAACAATTGTATAACCAAATACTGGATGATTTGCTCTTTTTGATATTGCATCGTTAATTGCAGGTGCAACCTTAAAATCCATATCTGCTACCCACATTGGAAGATCATCATCAAAAAGATCCCATTTTAGACATTGTGTGTTTTTTCTCTCAATTACACTTTCAAAATCATATTTAGTATTTTTCATAGTGAATTCTCTCTTCATCAAATTTATCCATAAATTTATTTTCAAAACCATCTGCAGGATATCCTAATGTAATAATACAGTATGGTTTTAATTCTTCAATATCATCAATTCCAATGATTTTTCCTATTTTGGACATTCTTTCTTCTTCCGGCGCTACTCCATTCCAAAGTCCACCTAAACCAATGTTAACTGCTTCAAGCAACATATTCTCAGCAGCTGCCCCCATATCCTGTTGCCAGACTGTTTTATAGAATGCTCTTTTAATGTTTGCAACTAAAACAATAGCAACCGGAGCATCACTTACACGAGGTTTTATTTCACCTAACTGTTTTAGTGTTTGTTTATCTTTAACTACAACAAACTCCCATGGTTCTGCACCAAGTCTAGATCCTGGAGCTTGCATACCTGCTTTTAATATTTTTAAAATCAATTCATCGTCAACATCTTTGTCTTGATATTCACGAATACTTCTTCTTGTGTTTATAATTTCTTCAAATTCCACCATACTTATAAATAACAATTCAATCATATAAATAATTAATTTTAATATAAAATGAGGTGTACACATGGAAACTGGAAAAATTGCTGGTATTGTAAGTATTGTACTTGGTTTAATGTTTATTGTATTCCCAATGTTTTCTTCTGAATTAGTTTCAGCTATTGTTGGAGTGAGTTTAATATTCCTAGGTATTTCAATATTTTTAATGGGAATGACTATGCACAGTTATGAAATGCCATTTTCAATAGTTGCTTTTGCAATTGGAGCTATAACAGTACTTCTAGGTATAGGATTTATCTTCTTCTTTGATGCTCTTTCATTCTTAGTAGGATTCCAATTCTATATTATTGGATTTATTATGATTGCATTCGGAATTACTGGATTAATCTCTAGATTCAGTAAAATTTCTGCATTTTCTTCAATTATTGTTTTAATAATGGGAGTAGTATTAATTGCTCTTGGAGCATTTGCAGTTAAAGAACCAATATTTATTGCAATCATTATTGGTGTTGTTTTAATCATAGAAGGTGTATCTTTCCTTTTACATAGTTAAGACTTGGCCAATAACATTATTGAACACTAACCATCACCATATCCACTTATTAACCAAGCCTTTGGGTTAAACCCGATTTAATAATCTGATTTTAAAAATAAATAAAAATATTTGAAGTGTGAAAAAACACACATACACATTTAAAAATAAATTAAATAATACTTCTTATGCATTACTTTTAAATAGTTTAAACACAAATTGTACATATACAAAGGTGATAACATGATAATGGAAAACCTAAAGTATATAGCAATTGTAGTATCAGTGATTTGATTAGTTTTTTCAGCTTATGTAACCTATAAACGTAATTTTGATAAAAATGATATGATAATTACATTTTTATGGCTTACAATAGTTATTAAAGACTTAACCATCTTATTAAACTAAGTTATAAAAAAAGGGCATTAATCAAATATTAATGCCTGAAATATTTATTTTGAGGATAATTTAGCACCAATCTCAAAAGCTTTTTCCAAATCTTTTGGGAATTGTAAAATCCACTGTTTTTCTTTTGCTTCCTGTGAAAATCCAGCCATATTGAATTTAGAATAATCACTTACCTGTATAGTGTCACAAACAGGATAAGTAACAACCTCACCATTTAAAAATGAGAATAAAAATTCAGTACTTGATAAGCTTTCTTTCATTGACTGTTCGTAAAAGTCTAAAGGAGCATTCATTGTGTAGAAAATTCCTACATTTAATTTGCCAGTATAATAACTTGATCCATCATCATAGGACATTATACAAAAGATTAATCTTTCAACTAATGCTCTAAATTCACTTGTAGGCTGTCCAAAGTAGATAGGTGAGCCGATAAGTAGTGCATCTGCATCTAATATTTTTTCAATAACATCAGTTAAGTCATCTCTCCAGTAGCATTTTCCTTTGGTATTTTGTTTTAATTTACATTTAAGACAACTTCTACATCCTGTAAAAACCAAATCGTATAAATTAAAGTACTCTACTTCAGCACCAACTGATTCTGCACCTTTTTGAGCAGATTGCATTATCTCAGCAGTATTCCATTTTTTTCTTGGACTTGCATTAATAACAATAGTTTTCATAAAAAACACCTAAGATTAATACATTTAAAATAAATTTTAAAAAAAAAATAAGAAAAGAAGCTAGTATTTAGCTTCAATTACAGTTTTTCCATTCATGTAAGGGACTAACACTTCAGGAATTTTAATACTACCGTCTTTTTGTTGGTAGTTTTCTAAAATACAACACATTGTTCTTTCAGTTGCAATAGCTGTACTGTTTAATGTGTGTAAAGTTTGAGCATCTCCAGAACCTGCTCTTCCATAACGTGTTTTGGTTTTACGTGCTTGGTAATCTTTACAGTTAGTACAGGATACTAATTCCCTAAATGCTTTGGAACCAGGGAACCAAGCTTCTAAATCGTATTTAATAGCTGCATTATCATTTAAAGCAGATGATACAATAGCGATAACCTGATATGGAATTCCTAATTTTTGATAGATTCTTTCAGTTACTTCCATTAAGTGATCATGTTGATTTCTTGAGTCTTCAGGAGTGGAGTAGATGAATTGTTCAATTTTTTCAAATTGGTGAACTCTAAAAATTCCTAAGGTATCTTTTCCGTGAGAACCTGCTTCTTTTCTAAAACAGGTTGAAAATGCACAGTATCTTAATGGTAATTCTTCAGGAGGGATGATTTCATCTCTGTGAAGTGCTGCTAAGGTTTGTTCAGCAGTTGCAATTAAGTACATGTCTTCGTTTTCTACTTTGTATAAAGTTTCTTCAAATTCACCAAGCTCAGAAGTTTCTGCTGCAACTGCTCCTTTTACGAAGAATGGAGTTTGCATTGGAATGTAACCTTCTTCTTCAAGTTCTGCTAAAGCAAATTGAATTAAAGCTAAGTTTAAGTGTAAAATATCTCTTTTCAAGTAGTAGAAACGAGCTCCTGCAATTTCTGATGCAGTTTCAAGGTCTGCCCCATCAATTTTTTTAATTAAATCTACGTGATTTAATAATTCAAACTCAGGTTCTGGGATTTCACCATAGGTTCTAACAACCACATTGTCATCTTCAGTATCAGAAATTGGAACATCTTCATCAATAAGGTTTCCAACTTTATATCTGTGGCGTTCTCTGAGTTTTAAGTATTCATCATTTTTAGCAGTTAATTCTTTGATGTCATTTGCTACCTGTTTGGATTTAGCAACGACTTCTTCAAAGTTTCCTTCTTCTTTTGCTTTTTTAAATGATTTGGATAATTTATTTTTCTCAGATCTTAAGGCGTTGAGTTTTTTCTCACCTTCTCTCCATAAATTATCATATTCAATTACTTTTTCGACATTCTCAGTGTCTCTAAATCTTTTCTTTTCAGAGTCTATAATTATTTCTGGATTTTCTCTGAATAATTTTATATCTAACAATTTTCGTCCCCTAATTTGTTAATCATTATATTGTATGATTTTTTTATTTCTTAAATGTAATGTTTAAATTGGTAAAAATCTCTAAAAAATAAGTTGAAAATAAAAAATAGGATATAAAAAAATTAAGAAAAATTATAATAATTTTTCTTTGAATACTGATTTTAACTCAGTTTTGGTTTTGTCAGTGTAGTTTTCACTATCCACACTAAAGATTGCCATTTCATAAATAATTTTATTTAATGACTGACCTTTATCTGTCAAGTAATACCGGACATTCTTTTTGTCGTATTTGTCAACAATACGCTTAATTAAACCGTTATCCTCCATATCTTTAAGACAACTGCTTAAAACTCTATTGGATAATTTTGGTTTATTTTCCTTAAATTCATTAAATCGTGTTTTACCAAAAAATAAATCGTTTATAATTTGAACAACCCATTTTTTCCTGATTAATTGAATTACATTATCTATTGGGAAATTCATTAGTTGAGCATTTGCGTTCACAATAAAAACCTCCAATAAAAGTATTATATAATGATTATTTTAGAAACATATAAAGTTATCTATCAAAGTGAGTAAATGGTTACCAAAAACTTTTAAATATTACTTACCTATGTTTAATTGAAAGTACATTATTAGTACTTTCAGAGATGGCGAAAATCAAAATCAAAAATTTAATGAATAATGAACGTGATGGTAAAAATTTTCCTCCAATAGAAAATAAAGCGGTATATCATGGGATTTTAAACAAATTTTTGATAGGGCATTACGCTGTGATCAACTTCAAAAAAATATTTCCTATACATAAATTTAATTAATAAAAAATTAAAAAACACCATCTCTATTTTTTTCTATTTTTTTATAAAACTTTTATTTATATTAAAAATCTATAACACTATATGAAAAAGTTATTAGCACCAATGAAAAATAAAATTCCATCAATTTTATCTATATTCTTATTTTTAATTATTCAGGTATACTGTGATTTGACATTACCACAATACACTTCAGATATCGTTGATATTGGTATTCAAAATGCAAATCTTCAGTTTATTATAAATACAGGAGCAATAATGCTTTTAATGGTTGGAATTTCAGCACTTGCTACTGTAGGAGTATCTTACTTTTCAAGTAGAGTCTCATCAGGCTATGCAAAGGATTTAAGAAAGATTGTTTATGAAAAAATCCTTAAATTTTCCAATCACGAATTAAATACAATATCCAGATCTTCTTTAATTACCCGTACAACAAATGATGTAAATCAGCTTCAAAATGTATTAGGTATGATTTTTACAACATTATTGTTTGCACCCCTTTTGGGAATTGGAAGTATTATAAAAGCATTTGAACTTGGAACAAATTTATCATGGATTATTCTTGTAACATTTATCGCAGTAACACTTCTTTTAATTATTGTTACTCTAAGAGTTCTTCCTTACTTTAAAATAACTCAGGAAATCATTGATAAAATTAATAGAATTACAAGAGAAGTATTAATTGGAATTCCTGTTATCAAGGCATTTGTAAGACAAGACTATGAAACAGAAAAGTTTAGAGCAACAAATCAGGAATTTTATGATGTTAATATCTTTGTATTTAGAACAATGCTAATAATGATGCCACTTATGACTTTAATTATGAATATTATGGTTGTTTTAATCTTATACTTTGGTGCTCATGAAGCTATAAACGGTGGAATCCTTACAGGAGACATAATAGCTTTTATTCAGTATTCTACTCAGATTGTAACTTCATTTTTAATGATTGGTGCATTTATGATTATTCTTCCAAGAATTCTTGTTTCAGGAAGACGTATTAATGAAGTTTTAACAACTAAAATCACAATTACTGACGGCGAGATTAAAAAAATCAATGAAAAACCAACTCTTGAGTTTAAAAATGTCTATTATCAGTATCCTGGAAGTGAAAAGGAAACTCTTAGGGATATTAACTTTAAATTGGAATCTGGAAAAACCACAGCAATTATTGGTGGTACTGGAAGTGGAAAATCAACTATTCTTAATTTGATTCCAAGACTTCAAGATCCAAGTTCCGGTGAGATATTACTTGACGGTGAAAACATTAAAAACTTTAATTTAACCACCCTAAGAGATGCTATCAGTTTTACTCCGCAAAAAGCTATTTTATTCCAGGGCGATATTAAATCAAACCTTAAAGTTGGAAAACAGGACGCTAGTGACGAGGAAATTGAAAATGCACTAAAAATAGCTCAGGCAGATTTTGTTGAAGATTTAAATGAAGAAGTTACACAAGGCGGTTCCAATTACTCCGGAGGACAAAAACAACATCTATCTATTGCAAGAGCAATTATAGGTGCTCATGACTTTTATTTGTTTGATGACTGTTTTTCTGCTCTTGATATGAATACAGAACGTGTAATTAAAAATAATTTAAAAAATCTAAAAGATTCCTCAATTTTAATTATCTCACAAAGAGTTTCAACTATTATGGATGCTGATGAGATACTTGTAATTGACAATGGAGAAATTATTGCAAAAGGAAAACATGATATGTTGGTTGAAGATTGTGAGGTATACAGAGAAATCGTAAACACTCAGATTGATAAAATGGATGTGGGATTATGAGTCCAAAACCACTTAAAAGAAAACCACCTGAAAAGCCAGTGGACAATAAAAAAGCTATTAAAAACATTTTAACACTTTTAAAAGACCATAAGGCTAAATTAATCATAACAATAGTGTGTGCGATTATCTCAACTGCATTTACTATAATAGCTCCACTTTTAATTGGTAAATCAACTACAATAATCTATGAAGGAACAACAAAAATCATAAATCATACTGGAACTATTGATTTAAACTCACTTATTAATCTTTTAATAATTGTAGTTGTTTTATATGTTGTTAGTGCGCTATTTTCATATTTACAAAGCTATTTTATTATTGAGTTATCAACAAAAATCAGTTTTGATTTAAGGCAAAGAATAATGGATAAAATTCTTTATTTACCTATGGAAAAGATTGGAGAAAACAAAAGAGGAGATATTTTATCCAGAATGACAAATGATATTGATTCACTTCAGCATGGAATATCCCAGTCATTTATTCAGCTAACAACAGCAGTAATTACTCTTGTTGGTGTATTTATTATGATGTTATCTATTAATGTCATAATGGCTCTTGCAACCATTGTTCTTGTGCCTATTGCATTTTTAGTAATTAAATTCATTACAAAACACTCACAAAGTTATTTCTTAAAACAATTAGAGTTTAAAGGTAGTTTAAATGGTCAAATTGAAGAAACATTCACAGGCCATGACATTATACGTGCATTTAACCAGGAAGAAATTTCAATGGAAAAATTTGAAAAAGACAACAATAGCTGGTTTAACAATGAATGGAAATCACAGTTCTTTTCCAGTTTAAATGGTCCTTTGATGAATTTCATTTCAAATTTCACCTATGTTGTAATTGCAGTTTTAGGTGCTGTATTTGTTCTTCAAAAAGCAATAGCTGTTGGAGATATTTTAGCATTCTTCCAGTACTCACAAAGCTTTACAAGACCAATTCAGCAAATTACAAGAGTTATGAATCAAATTCAAACTGCAATGGCTGCTAGTGAGCGTATCTTTGAGTTTTTAGATTTGGATGATGAGGAAAATCCATCAACAAGAAAACTTGATACAATAAATGATAACATCACTTTTGAAGATGTAAGTTTTGGATACAGTCCTAATGAAAAAATTATTAAAAATTTAACATTTGAAGTTAAAAAAGGACAAAAAATAGCAATTATCGGAGAAACTGGAGCTGGAAAAACAACTATTGTTAAATTGCTTATGAGATTTTATGATATTGATTCAGGATCAATTAAAATCGACGGTGTTGACATTGATGAATATGACAAGCACTCACTTAGATCACACGTCGGAATGGTTTTACAAGACTCCTGGCTGTTTTCAGATACCATTAAAAGTAATATTCGCTATGGAAACCTCGAAGTCAGCGATGATGAAATCGTTGATGCATCTAAACAGGTTTATATTGACAATTTCATAAGACAGCTTCCAGATGGATATGAAACAACACTAAATGAAGACAGTGACAATATATCCCACGGACAAAAGCAGTTATTGACAATAGCTAGAACAATTCTCTCATCAAAAGAAATCTTAATTTTAGATGAAGCAACTTCAAGTGTTGATACAAGAACTGAAAAGTTAATTCAAAAAGCTATTGATAAATTAATGGAAAATAAAACAAGTTTTATTATTGCTCATAGATTATCAACAATTAGAAATGCAGATAAGATTATTGTTATTGAAAATGGTGAGATAATCGAGCAGGGAACACACGAAGAGCTTCTTGATTTAAAAGGATATTATTACAATACTTTAAATTCTCAAAGTAGGGAATAATAAGTATTTTAATTAATACACCTTTTTTTAAATTTTAAATTAAATATCCAGATAAATACAAAGCCAATAAGTGAACCAATATTCATTCCAATTATTGTTCCAAGATATACTCCAAATATTCCCATATTTAATGTGATTCCAAATAAATAAGCAAGTCCCATACTTAAAATCAGTTCTCTAAGTATGGTTAGTGCAAGTGATTTAAATCCAGACCCTACTGCCTGATAAACGTATGCTGCAGTAGCACCAAATGGAATCATAAAATTATAAAATACAAGTAGCTGCAATATCTCAGCTGAACGTGTGATTAAATAAGGATCATTTGCGGTAAATGTAAATATATCACACAAAGGATATGCAAAAAAGAAAAATACAACACTAAAGATTAATGTGATAATCAAACTTAAGAATGTTGAATATTTTATTGTTAAATCAAAGTTTTCACTATTTCTAGCACCATATGCCACACCTGAAACTGTTATTGTTGCAATACCAATTCCCATACACGGTAAAAATGCCATTGATATAAATCTCCAAGCTATTGTAAATGCTGCAACTTCACTGATTCCTGATGTAATTATAATTAAATAATTTAGAATTATTGCAACAAGTGAAAAGATTATTTCTTCTGTTCCTGCAGGAAGTGATACTACAAGGATATTTTTATATATATCCCATTTAGACTTATAAGAAGCAAGTTTAAAACTGAAATATGAATCTTTTTTTACAAAAATCCAGTATAACATCCATAAAAGTCCAATAAATGAAGCCAATACTGTTGCAAATCCTGCTCCAAAAATGCCCAATTTGAATACATAAATAAAAATCGGGTCTAAAACCATATTCAATACGTAAGTTAACACCAATGGAGAGGTTGCTCTTTTTACATTTCCTTCAGCTCTAAAAATACTTGCAAGAACATTAGGAAGTAGAAATACAATATTCAAAAAGAATATGATTTCACCATAGTCTAAGCAATATGTACTTACACTGCTTGCACCAAGCAATATAACCAAATCCTTTAAAAAGAAAATACCTATAATTAAAACAATAGCTGAAACAATAAGTGTCAAAATAATTGAGTGAATAATTGCATTATTTACATCTTCACGCCTATCTGCTCCAAGATATCTGGAAATCAGTGAATTAGTACCTGCACCAAGACCAGTTCCAAGACCAATTATAACAAGATAAAGTGGAGAAATAAAACCTAAAGCTGCAAGAGCATCAGCATTAATTCCAGCAACCCAGAAACTATCAATTAAATTATTCAAAAACATTAAAAGAATTGAAAAAATTGTTGGAAAAGCCAGTTTGTTAATTGCCTTTACAGGGTTTCCAAAAATAGATTCGATATTTTCACTAGATTGCATAACTAGTATATATTGAATTTTAAGTTTAAACAGTTATCTAAAATGATTAGAGAAAAAAAGAGGAGGTTGAAAGTTAAAAAACTTTCAGTTTAAATTTTATCCAAAGCTTGGTCTACATCAGCTAAGATATCTTCAATATCTTCAATACCAACAGAGAACCTGATTAAGTCTGGAGTTACACCAGTAGCTTTTTGTTGTTCTGGGGTAAGTTGGGAGTGGGTAGTTGATGCAGGGTGGATAACTAATGACTTAGCATCTCCGATGTTTGCTAATAATGAGAGTAATTCAACGTTTTCGATGAATTTAATAGCACCATCGTATCCAGCTTTAAGACCGAATGAAACGATTCCACCATAACCTTTTTCAGCATATTTTTTAGCTACTTCGTGGTTTGGAGAGGATTCTAATCCGGAATAAGTTACCCAAGCAACTTTTGGATGTGCTTCTAAATGTTTTGCAACAGCTAATGCATTTGAAGCATGCTTTTCAATTCTAAGACCTAAAGTTTCTAAACCTTGTAATAACAAGAATGATCCAAATGGAGAAGGTACAGCACCAGTGTCTCTTCCGATAACTGCTCTGATTCTAGTAGTAAATGCAGCTCCTTCGAGTTCTCCAAATACTAAACCGTTGTAGGTTTCATCAGGATCAGATAAGGTTGGGAAGTTACCGTTTAACCAGTCAAAGTCACCTTTTTCGATGATAATTCCACCAAGAGTAGTACCGTGACCACCGATGTATTTGGTTGCAGAGGAGGAAATAATATCTGCACCATGGTCAAATGGTCTTACAGATCCAATACCAACAGTGTTATCAGCAATTAATGGAATTCCGTGAGAGTGAGCAATTTCTGCAATCTTCTCAAAGTCAGGAATATCGAGTTTTGGATTTCCAATAGATTCCACGTAAATTGCTTTTGTTTTATCATCAATAGCTTCTTCGAATAATTCTGGAGATTGTGAGTCCACAAAGGTTACGTCACGTCCTAATTCTTTTAAGGTATTTTCAAATAACTCAAAGGTTCCACCATACAAGTTATCTGCAGAAACGATGTTATCTCCAACTTGGGTTAAATTGATAATAGTGTAAAAGATTGCGGACATTCCACTAGCTGTAGCGTATGCTGCACTTCCACCTTCAATTGCAGCCATCCTTTTCTCAAATGCTTCAGTAGTAGGATTAGTAAGTCTTGTGTATATGTTTCCGCCTTCTGCAAGAGCAAATCTGTTTGCAGCTTGTTCAGGAGAGTCGAATACATAAGAAGTTGTTTGATAGATTGGTACAGCACGTGAACCAGTTTCGTCAACTTCTTCTTGACCCGCATGAAGGCCAATAGTTGAAATATTTTTTTTATTTTTTATTTCATATGCCATATTAATCACATAATTTATTTTGTAAACGTAAATATAAGAATATACCTATTTTTGGTATATATAATTTTTTTATAACAATAGTTATATTTAATTTTATAGAGAATAATAAAATTTCCTCTACAATATAACAATTGTTATTATTAGTATATAAATATTTTGGAGACTATAACTAAAACATATCTGCAATATAACAATTGTTATTTAATAGTATATAAAAATATTGTAGAATGTATTGAAATTACATCTACAATATAACAATTATTTTTTTGTACATGAATAGTTTGTAGAAAGTACATCTACAATATAACAATTGTTATTTTTAGTATACAAATATTATGGAGAATAATACTTAAAAGTCACATGAAAATATAACAATTGTTATTATTAAATGTGTATAGAATATAATAGAAATAATTCTATATATAACAATTGTTATTATTAGTATATAAACGTTTTGGCTAAATATAGTTAAAATACAATTTACAAATCAAAAAGATCTTTAATATCCATCATCAAATCAACAATATCAACATTAAATGGACATCTTTCTTCACAATCACCACATGAAATACAGTCACCTGCATGATATTTTAAATCTGAATAATGTTGTTTGATACTTTCAGGAACCTCATCATGATTTTTTGCAAGATCATAGAATTTAATCGCCATTGCAATGTTAATTTGAGAAGAACAAGGAGCACAGTGTCCACAATAAGTACACTGACCTTCAAATGAATGTTTAGGAGCGTTTTTTAACACATGAGTATAATCTTTTTCATCATCTGTTGCATCACAGTATTTTATAGAATCCTCAAGTTCACTAACATTATCAACACCAACAAAGATACTGGAGACTCCTTTTTGTTCTAAAGCATAATGAATACATTGAATAGGAGTTAATGCAACACCAAATGGAGATATTTCATCACTTAATAAATTACCACCGGCAAATCCTTTCATTGCTGTTAGAGCAGTACCAGTTTTTTCACACAATTCATAAAGTTCTACTCTTTTAGGATTAATGGAAGATAAACTATCATCATCAAAAACACCCTCTTTTCTATATTCCCAAATATCCTCCATTGTACCGAACATATCAAAAGCAGGATTCATAGAAAACATTATTGATTCAATTTCAGGGTTTTTAGCAGCTAGAATACCAATATCAGGATTGTGAGTACTAAGTCCAATGTGTTTAATTGTTCCTTCTTGTTTTAATTTGCGAACATACTCCATAAAAGGACCGTTCATAATTTCATTATAATCATCAATTTGATCAACATAATGAATCATTCCAAAATCAAGAGTATCTATTTGAAATCTTTGCATAAAGTCTTCAAAAGCAGGAATTACCTTATCCATATCACGTGATTTAACATACTGGTTGTTTTGCCATGTAGCACCGATATGACCCTGGATAACCCAAAAATCACGATTAGGAGCTATTGCTTTTCCAAGGTGTGAGCGTACATCAGGTTCACTCATCCAGCAGTCAACAAAATTAATCCCATTTTCCTCACAAGCCTTAATTAAAGCTTCACTATCTTCATAAGGCCTTTCAACCATATACTCAGCACCAAAAGCTATTTTTGATACTTCAATTCCTGTGTTTCCTAATTTTTTATATTCCATTAAATTCCCTCAAAAATATCTCATATAAATTTTTATTAATTATGATAAAAGAATTTATTGAAAAATGACCTATATCCACTAAAAAGTTTATATTATTTTATATACTATATTTTCAATATCCTTTTTTTGAATAATCTTATAAAAAACATCAATTAAAAAAAAGCGAAAAATACTCCGTAATAATTTTTAACATATTAAGATTATATAAAAAATGAAAAAAGAGCATAGTTAATCTAAAAATTTTTTAGATTCAATTAAAAATAGTTCAGCCTGATTTATTTTATTTAAAGCAACACTTCCAGTAATAGTATCAATATCACTATAATCTGCTTCTTCTCTTATAGATTGTGTCTCTGCAAGGAATTTATAAATATTATAATCAAAAATGTCTTCTTTAACATACTTTAAACTAAATTGTTTAATTAATCCAACATGAGTCTTTCCTACATTACAACCTTTCTTAATTAATAATGCCTTTGCAGCAAGAAACATACAGTAATACGATGCACTAACACTTATAGCCTACTGGTCCGCATCATATAATATTTTACTAGATATTAGTTTGTCTTCAGCTTTTTTAATAAAATTTTCAACTTCACTAGTCATATTACAACACCATCATTTAAAACATTAGTTAAAAAAGAATGGTCTCTTGTTGAATTAAACTGATCTTCACTAATTACATGAGCTGAAACTACTTCTTGTTTATCATAGACAAACCATGCAATTTCATCAGCAATTTTAGACCAAATTTCATCACGATAATTAGAAACAATTAAAATATCAATATCTGAATCTTCATAATCATCACCACGAGCAACAGAACCAAATAATATGATTTTTTCAATTTTGTCACAATTAATAGCTTCTGCAAACTCACGAGCAACTTCTATTCTATTATTCATAAATAATCACCGATTAGAAAGATAATAATAAATTTCAGCCTCATTAATAATAAATATTTGACAACTACACAAATGTGAAAAAATATAATTCCCCCATGTAGAAAACTAATTAAATGACTTAGTTAATATTTAAAAATAATGTATACAAAAGAATTCATTTTAAAAGAAGTTAATACCATAAGAGATGAAATTGGCCACGATAAAGTAAACATATTTATCGAAGAGCTTTATTTTAACGAAACAACCAATGAATTATGGATTATTACCGAAGACAGACCTGATAAATCCGCAATTATTGGAAAAGGTGGATGGGTTGTTGGAAAACTTAGAGAAAAATTAGGTCTTGAAAGTATCCATGTTGAGTCTTACGGTGATTTTTTAAACAAAAACTACAAATTAAAATTGTCAAAAAAGACCATTAATAATTTAAATTCCGATTTAATTGGGCTTAAAAATTTACAACAAGCTATTGAAGATAAATTGGTCAATATTTACAGTTTTAACTTCGAAAATTATCTAAATGAAAATGAATTTGAAAAAGCACAAAATACAGAAGCAGTTGTTGCACTTTCCGGTGGTGTTGACAGTAGTTTTTCATTAATTTTAGCTAAAAAACTTGGTTTTAATCCTATTGCTGTTACTGTTGATCCTGGAACAATAATACTTCCAAAACAGTTTAAAAACAATATTGAAAAATTATGCTCTGCATTAGATGTATCTCACGAATATATTAAAACTGATTATTCTGATGTTGTAGAAGAATCATTTACAGGAAATGTTCACCCATGTGGGAGATGTTCAAAAAATACTGGTGAGCTTGTAAAAGAATATGCAAAATCAAAAGAAATCCCAATAATTATCTTTGGTGATATGCTTGCAACTGGTAGCCAATGCATAAATTTACAAGAGGATTCATTATATCGCTTGAACCTTCCAGCAAGTTTAAGCACAGGCAAACAAGAGATAAAATCCTTAATCAGAAAATATGATTTAAGCACATTCAAAGGTTTCGGTTGTCCACTGCTTTATGAAGTTCACAGGAAATTCCCACACATGAAGAAATTCTCAATACAAAGAATCCTTAGGGAAACCCGTTCAGGCGCATTAGAACCTGGTGAAGCACTAGATTTAATATGGAGCTTTTATAAGATTTGATACTATGATGCATAAAATATGTCCAAGATGCGGATCAAGAAAAGTAAAATGGATTATACCTCAAAACTGGTCTCAATGGGTTTGTTATGAGTGTGATTATACCGGACCTATTATTGAAGGTAATGATGAAATGGCTGAAGAAATCCGTGAAAGCTATTTAGAATCAATTAAAGAAGAATAGAGATAAAAATAGAAGCTGAGCACTACCAAATAATCGGTATTCTATTAATATCCCCATCCAAGAGATAATGAAACATCATCCCATTAATAGTTTATTAAAATAAGTATATAAATATTTAGGAATACCTAAATTAATAATAAATTTTAAACATATTATCAAATTAGAAATACTTATAAAAAAAAAGATTATAAAAATTTTTTAGCTTCTTTTAAGAATTCTTCAGCATGATTAATTCTTCTTTTTGCAATTCTCTCATCAATATTATCCCTTGCGCCATAATCTGCAGATTCTCTATCCGATTGAGAACTAGATAAATAATTATAAACATTATAATTAAAATCATCTTCATGAACATATTTTAGACTAAACAACTGTATAAGACCCCGATGAGATTTTGGAATTTTACAATTCTTCTTAACTAATAATGCCTTAGCACATAAAAACATACAATAATATGATAAAGAAACAGAATCAGAATATCCTCAAACTTCAAATAAAACTTTACTATTTTTTAATTTAGTTTCAGCTTTATCAATGAAAGAACAAATCTCATCATCCAATGACAACACCCTCTTTTAATACAGAACTTAAAAATGAGAAATTCTTTGTTTGATTGAAAAATTCTTCATCCATTATATGAGCAGAAATCAATTCCTGCTTGTCATACATAATACGAGCAATTTCATCATCAACTACTTGCTCAATATTTTCTCTTTGATTAGATAATATTAAAATATCAATATCTGAATCATCATGATCATCCCCACGAGCCACAGAACCAAAAACAATTATTTTAATGATTTTATCAGAATTTATAGCATCTGCAAACTCACGAGCAATCTCCAATCTATTATTCATCTAATCACCAAAAGTATTAGTTAATAAAATATTATTAATATCTTTAATATAAATACTTTGGAAGTGCACATTAACACAAAAACATAAAACTAAACTATTCAACAATATTTAAAAGCTTAAAAAAAAGTATTTAAATTCCAAAAAATATGAAATTCTGTAAAATAAAAAAATATAGGGATTTAATTAAATCCCAAGCTTTTCAAATTCAACATTTAAAAAGTCTTTAATATTATCACGTGCAATTTCAACCATTTCCGGTGCAGGACCACCAGGAACAGCTCTAATTCTTACGTTTTCAACAGGATTTAAAGCTCTTTGAATCAATTCATCATCTAAATTCAATTCATCAAAACCTAACTCAACTGCAATATCATCAATGAATTTAGAAGTAATGTCTTCTTCAGCCATGTCTTTAGCAGTAGCTTCATTTACAATTCTTCCAACAATTTTATGAGCAGTTCTGAAAGGAATTTGTTTTTCACGAACCATAATATCTGCTAAATCAGTTGCAGTAGCGAAGTTTTTACCTGCAAGCTCAGCACATCTTTCAGTTTTAAATTCAACAGACAATAACATTTTAGTAACAATAGATAAAGTTTCTTTAGTTACTTTAATGGAATTCCATAAATGTGGAGTGATTTCTTGTAAATCTCTGTTATAAGTATAAGCAATTGCTTTTAATATGGTTAAAATAGTGACCAATTCACCGTTAACGATTGCACATTTACCTCTTGCAAGCTCTGCAACGTCAGGGTTTTTCTTTTGAGGCATAATAGAAGAAGTTGATGAATATTCATCTGCCATTTCAATAACACCAAATTCATAGGTACTCCATAAAACCAATTCTTCACAGATTTTAGATAAAGTAGTACATAATGATACAAAGTCAAAAACACTCTCAGCAATGAAATCTCTTGCAGAGACACCGTCCATTGAGTTTTCCAAGTATGCATCAAAACCAAGTAAATCAGTTGTTAATTGTCTATTAATTGGAAAACTGGTAGTTGCCATTGCAGCAGAGCCTAAAGGGTTTAAGTTAACACGTTTATAAGTGTCAGCTAAACGTTCATAGTCTCTTTTAAGAGCTTGAACATGTGCCATTAAATGATGTGCAATAGTAATTGGTTGAGCATGTTGTAAGTGAGTAAATCCAATGAATACATCTTCCATGTGATTTCCTGCCATTTCAACAAGACCTTCCATAAATTCTAAAATACCAATTTGAATATTGATAATTTCTTCTCTTAAAACCAATCTTACATCACAAGCTACTTGGTCATTACGGGACTTTGCAGTGTGCATAAAACCAGCATCAGGGCCGATTTTAGAAGTAACATAATTTTCAATAGCCATGTGAACATCTTCAACAGAATGGTCAAATACTAATGCATCATAACCTTCTTGTTTAAGAGAATCAAGAGCACATAAAATTTTATCTGCAATTTCCTCATCAACAATTCCTTCATGTTTTAACATTGAAGTATGAGCAAAATTAGTTTTAATATCCGCTTCAAAAAGAAGTTTATCTGCTTCAAGTGATGAAGTATACAAGGTAGCTTCATCAGTCATTCCAGTTTTAAAACGACCATTTCTAATATTATCCAAAAGAATCCCTTCTTAAAAATGATTAAAATAAATTAAAAGTAAAAATAAATAAAAAAAAGAAAATAAAGATTTTAAAAATCTTATTTTTTCATTTCAGTGTATCCGCATTTACCACAAGCGAATCTGTCGCCGTGATTAGCCATGAATACACCTTCACCACAACGAGGACAAATTGGGTTTTTTCTTTCAATTTTGTCGCCATCTACTTTGTAAAGATCAGATTTTTTTACCATTCAAATCACCTATTCTTCGTCTTCTGCATCTTCAGCAGGTTCTTCAGGTTCTTCGTTTTTAGCTAATACGTGATTAGTTTCAATGTATTTTAAGTCATCTACAGTTTCGTAAACTTTAGCATAACCTAATGCTTTAGGTTCACCGTAGTGAGGTTGTACATTGTCAACTACAAGTAATTCTTTTTTAGTATTTAATAAAGCAACTAATTTAGATTTGATATCTAAGATTTTAGGAGTTGCTTCTCCGTCGTAATCAACGTAAAATTTAATTTCTTTTCTGTTAAATAATTTATTTTCTTTTTCTTCAATAAATTCGATTTCCATAATAAAACCTCATTCAATTTATTCTTTAATAAATCCATCAATAAGCTTTTGAGCTTTATCTTTTAAATCAGAAACTTTTAAAAGCACTAAACCTTCATTTGGCTGACCATATAATATGGTAGTTTCTGGTTGAGCCATTAAGATGCAAGGAAGAACTGCAAGATCTTCTTCCCCTGCTACTTCAATTACATAACATTCGCCAGAGTTAGATAATTCAAGAGCTTGGCCTATGGTTTCCCATAGATCATCTGTAATAGTTCCAGCAGGATTATTCGCTTTTAAAATGTGATCTGCACGTATAATTTCATGAGCATGAGTTTTTCTCTGAATTACATTATCAATTATACCTATATTAGGATATAATTCATATTTAGTAAGATTGCCAAAAGTTGCATCACCAACAGAAATCAAAAACTCAGAAGATTTAATCTCATCAATAGCATCTTCAAAGTCAGGATATAATTTACCTAAAGGTCTTTTAAGTTCACAAATTATATCTTTATTTTCTGTATCTAAACGTAACACAATAAAACCTCTATCTTACTCTTAAACAGTATTCGCCCGCAACATCAATATTTAATTCACGAGCAACAGTAGATTCACTAGGATCAGTAATAATTAAAAGTCCACTCCAGTTATCGGAAGTTGGATTTCCACAGTTAGGACAGTGATCTTTATTTGAAATTAATTTACAAACAGTACAAGCTTTCATTCTTTAACCTTCTTAGTTTTTTGTTTAGCTTCTTCAATCCATTCGAATCTGCCTAAATTAGGTTGTCTCATAGTAAGTGGAATTTTAGAATTCCTACTATTTTCAATATTGTTATTTGATTCATCTTTAATTGAAACACTTACAGCTCTAGCTCTAACTAAGTCTCCTTCTTCTAAAACTTTGTTAGATTCTTTTGCAAGTAAAGCACCTCTTTTAGCATCATAAGTAATATAATCATCAGTTACTTGAGAGACATGTATTAAACCATCCATAGGTCCAATTCTCACAAAAGCTCCGTACTCAACGATATCAATTACTTCACCATCATAAAGTTCATGTTGTTCTGGTTTAAAGAAAATTGCTTCGAAAACAACATTATGGTAGGTAGCTCCATCACCAATAATGAGTTTACCTTCACCAATTTCGAGAATATCATTAACACAAATGAGTAAACCTAATTTTTTATCTAAACGACCACTGTATTGTTCGTTTAAAGTTTCAATAGCAACTTCATCGATAGGATATTCAAAATTGTAAGGAGATATTCTTACAGTATCCCTAATTTTTGTTCTATAATACAAAATAATCCCTCATTTCATTAATAAGTATAATTAATATTATATTTTACCTTCAACAGTAATATAACTTTTTTGTCTTAAATATGCAACGGTTATGCCTTTGTCCTTTGCACGATTTTTTAATTCAACATCATTCGTAGCTAAAACTTCTGAAACCCTAAGTAATGCATCATCCACAGTTTCATTTTCAAGTAATGAAATATCCTTTATTTCAACTTTTGAAGAATTAGCTAATTTTAAAGCTAAATTTGCATTTAACCTTATTTTTGTGTTTTTATTTCTTTTCAAACCCTTCAATTCATTGATAACAAAGCTTGGAGTTGTTAATTTATAAGAAGGTAATAATTTTTCAAGTTCAGTGATGATATCAACATTGAACTGAAAAGGAACCATAAAAAAATTGGTATCAATTACAACTTCTTTAGAGTTCATTATTTTCCCTCTATTTAATAATACCGTAACCGATTAATCTCCAACGAGCACCAACTCTACGACTTAAAGCAACCCTATCACCTGGACTTGCACAGACAGGCAATTTAAGAACAACTTCAACTTCATTTTTCTTAGTAGATGTTACAACACCAATTGTAGTTGTAGTACCACAATTAATCATTAAAGGCTCTTTAAGTTTAATTGGAGCAACATCACGTTCTTCTTTAGTACCGACAACACGATCAAGTAAATTAGCATCCATTACGAATCTTTCTAATACATCAGGTAAAGAACCTTCTTCACCAGCAACTGTACCAGATAATGAATCTGATTTAGTTAAAGATGGATCTAATTTAGTTGCAATACCAACAAGACCTCCAGGACCAATTTCATCAACTTGCTCACCATTAGCTTCAAGTCCGATAATTTCTGATTTTAAGATCATCCTTTTACCATCATTAGTAGGACCTGGTCTAATTTCAATGGTGTCACCAAGTTTGAATTTACCTTGAATTAAAGTACCTCCAATGACTCCGCCCTTAATTTTATTAGCGCCGGAACCAGGTTTATTAATATCAAAGGATCTTGCTACATGCATTAATGCAGTATCATCAAGATTCCTTTCAGGAGGTTGAATTTGTTTAAGCATTGCTTCAATCAAGATATCTACATTAGCTCCTTGTTGAGCAGAAACAGGGATTATTAAAGCGTCTTCAGCACAAGTACCTTTAACAAATTCCTTAATTTCATTATAACTTTCAATAGCTCTTTCTTTTGAAACAATATCAATTTTGTTTTGAACTACAATAACATCTTTAACACCGATAACATCAAGTGCCATGAGATGCTCTTTAGTTTGTGGTTGTGGACAAGTTTCATTTGCAGCAATAACTAATACTGCACCATCCATAATTGCAGCACCAGATAACATAGTCGCCATAAGGGTTTCGTGACCTGGAGCATCAACAAAGGATACTTTCCTAATTAATTCAGTTTCACTCCCACAAATTGGACATTTATCAGCAGTAGTGTAACACTCAGGTTCACCACAATCTGGACATTTTCTAAATTCGATATCTGCATATCCTAAACGGATAGAAATACCTCTTTTAGTTTCCTCACTGTGAGTATCAGTCCAAATTCCAGATAATGCTTTTGTAAGAGTGGTTTTACCATGATCTACGTGACCAACTAAACCTATGTTAACATCTGATTGTACGTTCACAGATAACCACCTTTTTTATAATTTTAATTCAACTTAAAAGTAAAATAAGAAAAATAGTATAACTATTCTTCCTCTTCTTCACCAGCACCAAGAATATCAGCTATTGATTTACTTCCAGCTTGAGTAACTACAGTGTTGATTTGTACGATATCTTCAGCAATAGTGTTTCCTCTTACGGTTTTTCTTTTTTTAACACCATCAGCTTTAGGATGGTAACCGATACCGCCAGTTAATAAACTTTTGATTCTTCTAGTACCTGAAACATCTTTTTTCATGGTGAAACCGTTTTTATCACTACCACCAGTGATTTTTAAAGTGTAACCATCTAAACCGACAAGTCCACCATCAAATTCATCACCAATAACTAAACCGTTAAAAGCTTTAGTTTCATCTACTTCAATTTGATGAGCTTCAGCACCTTGAGATACAACAACTTTGAATGCCATGGTATTCCTCCTTATTTTTTTATAATAATTAATTTATTATTCAAAAAGACCAAATTTACCCCAATCAGGATCATTTTTACGTTTAATTTCCACTAACTCGTATAGAGTTTCGAATTCGTCTTCAGTTAATTTGTCTTTGAATTCTCTTTCAATGAATTTGTAATGTTTCTCAGAAACATCAACGTATAATTCATCCCCTTCATCGAAATGTTTTCCAACAATAGCGTCTTTAATAGCCATAGCCACTCTTTGACCTCTTGGAATAGATGGTAATGTTTCACCTTTATCTTCCATACTGGCTATAACTCCAACATACTCTCCATTTTTATTAATCAAGGTTTGACCTTGTTTAACAGTACCGCTGAGAGCTTCAATACCTACAATTGCAGGTTTACTTTGACGGAAAACTAATTTAGGCAATGCGACGAATTTAGCTGGTTTGACGATAGCATCATAGAATGCTTTCTTCTTAGCTTTTTCAATCTCTTCAGTCCATTCATGATAATCTTCAATAATCTGATAGATTACATCTCCTTTGAAGAGTTTAATATCAGAATTGTTTAAATCTTCAACAGAGTTAGGATGAACATCTACATTAAACGCAATAATAGCACCGTGTGCTTCATTTTCATTTAATGCGATAGAAGAGTTGATAATATCCCTACGACTTACATCACCAATATCTGCTTCACGAATAGGAATATCCAATTCTCTTAATAGCTTAACTACAGCTTCAAGAGAACCTAATGTATCAGCTTTAACTAAAAGTCCTTCATCTTCGGTATTAATAGTAATATCTTCGATTTCTTTTAAGAGTTCTTCTTCAACATTCTCATCATCACTTAAAACTCTAAGTGGAGAACCGGAAACAACATCATCTAACTTAGGAGCAGCGATTTTAATACCTGCTGCAGCTACAACTTCATCGAATTTTCTGAATTTCTTTTTAGAATCTCTCATTTCCTCAAGAGGAAGTGGTCTTAAAATGGACCTAATTTTAGTTGTTAAAACTTCGTTTGAAGAATTAATCAAAGCAATTTCATCATTAGTTCGTAAAACACCATCATAAATAATACTATCAATAGTAAGACCTAAACCTACTTCTTCTTTGATTTCTAAGACAGTACCTTTAGCTGGAGCGTCTTCATTAATTTCTAATTGTTCTGTTAAATATTCTTGAGCAAGACCAAGTAACATTGCCAATACTTCAATAATACCTTCACCGGATTTAGCACTAATAGGAATAATACTAATTTGTGAAGCGAAATTACTGACTCTATCAAATCTTTCAGATTGGAAACCTTCTTTATGAAGAGTACCAACAAGTTCATAAAGCTTAAGATCTAAGTCTTGTTGCACACTAGGTGCTTGTTGACTAAAAGATTCAGCAAATGAAGCTCCTTCGTGTGTTTCCCAACCGAAAAGTCTATCGATTTTATTAGCAACTACAATAAATGGAGTCTTATACATTTTAAGAATATTTAATGCTTCATAAGTTTGTGGTTTAAATCCATCATTAATATCAACAATTAAAACTGCCAAATCAGCTAATGCACCACCACGTTTTCTTAAACTAGTGAATGCTGCATGTCCTGGAGTATCAATAAAGAACAAACCAGGAATTAAATCCTTGATAGTTAATTTTGATATAAAATTTCCACAGATTTCTTCAATGGTATCATTAGGAATTTCAGTAGCACCAATGTGTTGAGTAATACCACCTGCTTCTTTATCAGCGATAGTACTTCCTCTAATATAATCTAACAATGTAGTTTTTCCATGGTCTACATGTCCTAAAACTGATACAATCGGGGATCTGATTTTCATAATATCGTCTTTGATAATAAATTTTTAAAATCTAAATTTATTCATAAATTAAATCGTTATCAACAATTTGATAATCGCAAATTTCATCTTCATTAAAGAAAAGAGCAATTTCTCTTTCAGCAGATTCAGGAGCGTCTGATGCATGAATAATGTTTCTTCCAGTATCCATACCGAAGTCTCCTCTGATAGTTCCAAGATCTGCTTCTAAAGGATTAGTTGCACCAACTAATTTTCTGATAGTGGTAATAGCTTCATCTCCTTCAATAACCATAGCTAAAGATGGTGAAGAAGTGATGTATTCAACTAAACCTGGGAAGAATGGTTTATCAGCGTGTTCTCCATAATGAGTTTTTGCTAATTCTTCATCAATTTGAATTAATTTACAAGCAACAATTTTGAGACCTTTTTGCTCAAAACGAGACAAAACTTTACCCATAAGACGTCTTTGAACAGCGTCAGGTTTCATCATTACAAAACTTTTTTGAATCATTCTTTAACCCATTTAACTTTTCTTGGAACTCTTCCGAGTTTAATCATATTTTTTTCACATTTACTGCTACAAAAGAAATAAATTGAGCCATCTCTTTTGACGTACATTTTACCTGTACCATCTTCAATTTCTTTACCACAGAATGAACAAGTTCTCATGTTCCTACACCTTCTTAAGGAGTTCTAATTTCCTTAGCTTCTCTAATTGTATCAAGTAACATTAAAATGTCGCCTTCTCTTACAGGACCCATAATGTTTCTTGTTAAAATTCTTCCTTTGTCTCTACCATCGAGGATTCTGCATTTAATTTGCATTACCTCACCAGTCATACCAGTTCTTTTTAAAACTTTAATGACTTCAGCAGGAGTTCCTTCTTCCATTTAAATCACCGTAATTAAATCAAAAGAATTTATTCTTTTAATTCAGCAACTTTTTCTACGATTTCAGCAACAGCAGCTTCAGCATCACCAGCGTCTACAATACATGCAGATGCGGTACCAACGGTTAATCCAGCAGCTCCACCAACTTGTTCTTTGGTAGGTAAGTATACGTAAGGGATTTCTTTTTCATCAGCTAAAACAGGGATGTGTGCAACGATTTCAGCAGGGTCAACATCTTCTGCGATAACAACTAATGCTGCATCTCCTCTTTCGATGAATTTGGTTACTTCGTTAGTTCCTTTTGCTACTTTACCAGTGGTAAATGCGGTTTCTAATGCTTCTTCAGCTTGTTTAGCTAATTCTTCAGGTGTGTCAAATTTTACATAAATGTTTGCCATAAAATATACCTCCTTTTTCATCTGGCTATGCCATCCATCGGCAGATATTACAATTCATTTTGAATCGTAATATATTGTAATTATATATAGTTATATTATTTTTTAACTATAGAAATTACTCAAATTATTCAATAGAATAATTTAATATAGTTTTAATAATACTAATTCTTGAACAATTCATATATCACTAAATATAATCCCGAAAAAAAAATAAGAGGGATTAGACTTTCAATACAAATACTTCTGAATTTCATATAATTTTTAGCAAAACTAAAAATAAAAATTTAGTAATTAATGAAATAATTCTAGAGAACTAGACATTTAATAGATTAGTTCACATAGTATATAAATGTTTTTAAAAATAGAGCAAAATTAGTAATATTTAGATAAAAATAATGAATTTCACAAATAGAAAAAATGTAAAAGAGATAGTAAAAAAATTACTATCAAAAAAGATGACTAGCAAATCTATTTGATTGATAATTTTACATCTTCAGCTTTTACAGTTTTTCTACCAGCGTGACGAGCAAAGCCTACAGCTTTAGCAGCAATTTCGATTCCGTAATCTTCAAGAGCTTCGGTTAAAGCAACTTTTGCATCATCACTTACTCTTTGAGCACCTGCATTTTTTAATATTCTTCCTACAGGAGCGAATGGTAATTCTGCCATGATATACACCTCACATTTTTGTTAATAATAGTTATAATTTGTTTATATATAAATATATTGGTGTATTAATGTTAGTTTTTGATAATTTCAACATCATTAAAGTAACATTTATTACATTAAATTATTTAGCACTGAAATTAGAATTGTTTTTCATAGCATTGCTTAAACAAAAAAAGTATTAAAAATAATAGAATAAAAAGAAATTAAAAGAAAAATAAAAGAAAAATGGATTTTAAAATCCAATTTATTTATTCATTAAAATGCTTCTTAAAGTGTCGATATCTGCATCAACTTGTGTAGGTTGAGTACATGCATCAATAGCAGTGTTAGGATCTTTTAATAAGTGTCCGGTTACAACACAAGTAATGGTTTCACCTTTATCGACAACACCTTCATCAACAAGTTTTTTAAGACCTGCAATTGAAGCTGCAGAAGCTGGTTCAACACCGATACCTTCAGTTCTTGCAAGTAACTTTTGTGCATCGAGAATTTCTTCATCAGTTACGGTTTCAGAATAACCGTTGGAATCATAGATTGCATTTAATGCTTTAATGTCACTTACAGGAGCACCAATACGAATAGCTGTAGCAATAGTTTCTGGATCTTCTACAGGCACAACTCTTTTATCTTTGTTTTTGAATGCATTGGTAATAGGACATGCTCCTTCTGCTTGAATACCAGTCATCATTGGTAAATCTTTAATAAATCCAGCATTGTAGAATTCACTAACTCCTTTCCAAATTGCAGAAATGTTTCCAGCATTACCAACAGGCAAAATAATCCTGTCAGGAGCTTGCCAGCCTAAATCACGAACAATTTCGTAACCGATGGTTTTTTGACCTTCTAATCTGTATGGGTTAATTGAATTTAATAAGTAAAGATGTTTTTCTAATGCAAGTGCAGTCATAGCTTCAAGAGCTTCATCGAAGTTTCCGTTAATAGACATTACTTCAGCACCGTGGAACATAGCTTGAGCTAATTTTCCTAATGCAACTTTTCCTGAAGGTAAGAATACAATACATCTTAATCCTGCACGTGCTGCATAAGCGGATAATGATGCGGAAGTATTTCCAGTTGAAGCACAACCAACAGTGCCAACACCTAATTCCATTGCTTTGGTCATACCTACAGTCATTCCTCTGTCTTTGAAACTTCCAGTTGGGTTTGAACCTTCTACTTTAACGTATAAGTTTACTCCAAGTTCTTCACCTAATTTATCACATTTACAAAATGGAGTTCCACCTTCTTCAAGAGAAACAATTTTATTTTCGTCTACAGGAATGCATTCTTTGAATTTCCATAAGGTGTCTTTTCTACCGTCGAAAATATCTTTAGAAACATCAATTTCGTTAACGAGTTCAAGTACAGATCCACATTTTTCACAAGTGTAGATTACTTCATCATCATCATATTCTTGTCCACATGAAACACATCTTATCATATTATCACTTATTTTATTTTTAAAATTATTCTTATAAAAAATTAACTTTATAGTAAAGTATCAGCAATTTCACGAGCTTCAACTTGTTTTTCTTTTAAATCTTGCATGAATTTTTCCATTAGCCCAGCAGTTCTTACTTTACAATCTCCACAGCGTAAAGTTCCATCTAAACATTCATGTCTGATTTTTTCAAGTTCACTGTCATCATCAATAAAGTGGTATAACAACATTTCATAAATTACACACTTATCGACTTCTCCACCTAATTCCTGCTGTTCTTTAAGACTTTCCCTACCACCGGTTTTAGCAGATTTAACTTTTTTAACTGCATCTTTTATTTCATCATTAAGATAAATTGCAGTAGATGGTTTGGAACTGCTCATTTTATCTCCGGTTAATCCGGTTAAGAACCTGTGGTAAGTAGATGCAGGAGTTAAGAATCCTAAATCTTCATGAAGTTTTTGAGCAATATCTCTTGTTAATCTGATATGAGGGTCTTGGTCGATTCCTACTGGAACTACAACCTTTTTTGGACCTCCAAACTCTTCAATTTGAGGAAGAAGGATATCTGCAACCTGTACTAAAGGTGCTTGGATATGAGCAATATTTGTTGATGGAGTAAATCCATAAATAGCTTTAAGCTGATTGAAATTGGTTTTACTGGATGCTTTAAAAGCCAAGTCCTGAAGAGCTTTGTTTTGTGATTGTAAATATACATTCACATTATCTTTTTCTAAATCAAGACCTAATGCTATCCAGTTTGTTAAGTATTCATTTACTGCTATTTCACGGCCTTTTTCAAAACTCATTCCACGAGCAGCATATGATTCCAAATCTGCAATAGGTAAAGATAACATTGCTCCTTTTTCCTGATACCATTTTAACTGGTCAACAATCATTTTATGACCAATATGCATTTGACCACTTGGCATCATACCCGTTACAACAGCAAAATCTTTATTTTGAGCTATTAATTTATTAATCTCATTAAATTCTCTGTGCCCAAATATAACTCCTCTTTTCATTAATCTTTGAGGATTTTCAATTTCACTTAATATGTCTGAAACTTTCGCAATACCAAATTGATTAACCAACTTATCATAATCTAAACTAAATGATGCCCATGGATCTATTAAATCCGCCACATTATCACCAACAATTCCATTAAATTAAATTATTAATTAAAAATTATTATAATAAATAAATAAAACTATAAAAATATAATAGATTCCTTTAATTAAATTAAGGTCTAGTCCATTCGATATTATAGTATGTAATATCAAAATCATCATCAACAATAGCTAACAACAATTTTTTGTTAACACCGTGAGAAACTCTGACATAACTTGCAAAATCAAGAGCATTAATTTCATAATTTTCAAAAATAATTTTAACCAAATAATCTGAATGTCCTTGACCAGGTCCTCTTCCACGGTTATACAATCTAAAATCAGACCCATATTTAAAACCAGTCTTGATTACATACCCACGGTCTTTTAAATCACGATAAACAACATATTTTCCAAAAAAGTCCTGTTCTTTTAAAAGATCAATGATATAGCCGACACTACACTCGACATCATCTTCATAAATATCCAAACGACCTTTTTCTAACAAGTAACAAGCTTCAATTAAAGAAAGATTTAATGAATCAGATTCAATTTTACCAAAAAGACTTTTTTCATGTAAAGCAATTGGTCTTTTACTTCCTTCTTCAATTTTAATAGATACAATATCATTTGATAAATTACCACGCATTAAAACACCGTAAAAAGAAATAAATTATATTTAATGATAATTAATATGAAATAGATATTATATATATTTTTTTAAAAAAAGGAGTCTGTAAAATTTTATAGGCTTATTTGATTTTAAATTTTTTACAGTTGAAGTTTCACTTCGATGAAAATTCGTTCTAATTTTTCTTTAATTTAAATTTTAATGGCTAAAAAATAGTAAATTACTTAAATAAGTGAGGACAAATAATATTTTATGACCAAACAAAAGATATTTGCCCTCAATAGTAATTTAGACTTCATACAACTTAAACTTTACGATTTTTCTGATGAAAAAATTGATCATGAAAAAATCATTTCAGAAAGACTCAATAAAAACCCAAAAATTGAAAATACAAATCAAAAACTACTTTTAGATGAAAATAACACGTTTAAATATGATAATCCAACTTGTCCAGTTTGCGGAGCTCATAAAATAATTAAAAAAGGTAAAATAACAAAAAATAAACAAAATATCAATGGAAAAACCACAGAATTTAAAGAACAGCAATATCAATGCAAAAAATGTGGAAAAAAATTTGGAATATCTAATAATCCATTAATTGGTAAAAATAAACAATTTTTACAAGAAATAATGGATAAAATACCTGGAATAATGAAAATTGGTTATCAATCACTTCGTAAAATAAGCAAATACTTTGAAATATTCCTTGGAATTCGAATATCTCATCAAACAATCAAGAACTGGTCCAACAAAAATCACGAAGAAACAATCACCAACAAAAAATTCGAATATTCAGGCTACTATTTATATGATGAGCAATTTTTAAGACTCAATGGAGTCAGACACTACAGATTAACATTATATGATGCAATACTCAATATTCCAGTCTCAGAAAGAATTGTACGTCGTAGAATACCAGAAAACACGAAAAAATTTATTCTAGATTCAACGGCAAATAAACCATTTATTTGCCTAACAACCGATTTATTCCCAATGTATCGTAATGTAGCAGATGAAATAGGGGTGAAACATCAATTATGCACATTTCATCTATTTCAAACAATCAATCACAAATTAAAAGTGCATTGTAGACGGAACAAGATTAACGGAAAACAAAGAGATTATATTTACGAAAATGCGAACGAATTGAAAAATTGCTTCAGACAAAATTCAAAGCAAGAAGCAATCGAGCAATTTAAACAATATTTACAAAATTACAGAGCCATTCCAGTCGTATTAAAAGATTTCATCAGAAAACACATCATCAATCACTTCCACAGATACATAGAACACTTAGATGATGAAAATATAGAAAAAACATCCAACAAAGTAGAAAATTACTACAGACAAACCAATCCAGAAATAATAAAGAAATTATACAAAACTAAAGAAGGAATTCTGACATTTTTAGACTTCCAAATGCAAAATTGGACTCAAAATCACATAAAAATTAAATAAGCCTATAAAATTTTACAGACTC
>JAQXTL010000008.1 GCA_029219465.1 Methanobacteriaceae archaeon
GAATTCACAACAACAGGAATAAAAAACACAAACACTGAATTCAAACTATATACAATCGGACACAACCTAAAAAGAATATACAACGAAATAAACACAAAAAACAATTAAAATAAGAAAAAATTAAAAAAAATTAAAAAAAAAACAAAAATTCAACTAAAAATTTTGCGTCACATCCTCTTTTTTATTTTTAATTATTTTTTTTAAGGTTTGTTTTATTTTTTAATTTTTTATAAAATTTAGGCATACATAAATTTATATATTTAGTCATAGCTAAATAATACTACTTTTAATATATTTTTTTAAAAAGACAATTTTTAATAGCTAAACATTAGTGATGTGATATAAATGAAGAAAATTTACTTATTGGCACTGGTTTTCATGTTTGTTGTATCAGTTTCCTCAGTTTGTGCTGCTGACAACAATACAACTGATACTGGTGTTGAAATTAATAATACGGGTGTAGTTGACACGCCTACTTATAATTTTAAGTCTATTCAGGACGATATTGACAGTGGAAAGCAAAAAATTGATTTGACTGGTGATTACTTACGTGATAATCGTGATAAGGATATTGTGGTTAAGGGTAATGTTACTATTGACGGTCATGGTCATAAAATCGATGCACAAAATAAAGGTGGAATTTTCAAATTGGATCCAAAATCAAACCTTACATTGATTAACTTGACATTAATGAACGGTTTGTCTAATATAGGTTCAGCTATTGATGTTAAGGATTCCACAATAAATGCAAATAATGTAAAATTCGTTGGCAATGTTGCAACTTTAAATGGTGGTGCAATATATTTGCACGTAAACTCTAAAGGAAATTTAAATAATGTAGAATTTGAGTCAATGCCGCAAAAACTGCAGGAGGTTCAATATATTCTAACCAAAATGCTACATTGAATGTAAATAACACAGTATTTACTAAAAATTATGCGCCAGAACGTGGTGGGGCTATTTATGCTTATGAAAATCATATGGGCTTAAGTAATGTAACTATACGTGACAATGAGGCAAGAAGAGGTGCTGGAATTTATGCAATTGGTGATTTTATTTTAAACATTGATGATTCTGAGTTTATTGATAATCATGCAGTTGACGAAGCTGGAGCAATAGGATTATATCGTGGCTGTGGATGTGTTATGAACAATGTCACTCTTAAGGGTAATCAAGCAATATCTGGTGCTGGAATTTATGCTGAACGTAATTCTATTTTGAATGTCAGTGATGCTAAACTTATTTCTAATAAAAAATTAGGCACTACCCGTGAATGTATTTCAAATGGTGGTGCTATTCATTTAGGAGATAATTCTAAAGGATTTATAAGAAATGTGTCTTTTTGTGATAATTTTGCAACTTCAGGTTCTGCAATATATTCTGCTGCTAATTGCGTTTTGAATGTTAGTGATGCTAAATTCGTTAATAATCTTGTTGTAATTGGTGATCATACCTATGATTTGTATAAATGTTTAGGGACTGTTTATCTTGGTTCTAAATCAGAAGGCTATTTTAACAATGTATCTTTATATGTCTAACAAGGCTACCATGAGAGCTACTAAATCTGAATTTGAGTGTAATTGGGCAGATAAAGATGGTGGTGCTGTTTATGCAAATGACAGATGCATGTGCTTTGTAGATAATTCTTCTATCAGTTTTAATAAAGCAGCATCTGGACCTGAAGCATATATTGATAATAGCTCTTTTTTAAAGATTGATAATTGCATGCGTGAGGGAAATGGATCAATAGATGGTAACAATCTTAATTTATCTAATGGTTCTAAATGTTATTTGGATGGCAAATACTTTTAAGTAATGCTATTCAATTAACCATCTTTTTTTTATTTTTTACTCTTTTTTTAAATATTATGAAAAATATAAATATAAATAATTAAATTTTTAACTAGCTAATTTATAAGGTTGGGTTAATTTTGTTTGAATCATTAAAAAAGAAATTTTCACGTACAAGTGAAAAATTAGAAGAAGAATTAATAGAAGAAGGACAACAGGAAAACAATGTTAAAGAAGAATCTGGTAAAAGATTCTCTTTCTTCTCATTTGGTAAGAAAAAAGAAGAAAAAGTAGAGGAAGATGAATCCAATTTACTTCCTGAGGCAGAAGAAACTGTTGAAGAAGAAGTTTCTGTTGAAGAAGTTGAAGAAGAAATTCCTGAAGAAACTGGGGAAGCTGAAGAAGCTGAAGAGGAAGAAGTTAAGGAAGAAAAACCTAAAACAGGTTTGTTATCTAAGTTAAGGGGTTCTTCTAAAGATAAAGAGGAAGTAGAAGAAGCTAGTGAAGATGAGGAAGTTTCCGAGGAAGAAATCATTGAAGAAGCTGAAGAAGATGAGCCGGAAGAAAAACCTAAATCTGGTTTATTATCTAAATTAAGAGGTTCTTCTGATGATGAATCTGAAAAAGATGATATTTCTGCTGACGGTGAAGCTAAAGGTGGAATATTTTCCTTTGTTCGTGAAAAAACAATTCAGGAAAAACACGTTGAAGACATATTATTTGAACTTGAAATGGAACTTCTCCAGGGCGATGTAGCAATGGAAGTAGCAACTGAAGTTATAGAAAGCGTAAAAGAAAACCTTGTTGGTAAAAAAATCAAAAGAAGTAATGATATTACCGAATACACTTTCCTTGCACTTAAAAACGCAGTTTCAGACATTATCAGCATCCCTGGAAAATCCATGACTGAAATGATTGAAGCTAAAAAAGCTCAAGGAGAACCTTTAATTGTAATGTTTGTAGGTATTAACGGTACTGGTAAAACAACAACTATCGGTAAATTAGCTAATTACTACTCTAAAAAAGGCTATGTTCCTGTAATTGCTGCAGCCGATACATTCAGAGCAGGAGCTATTGAACAGGTAACCTACCACGCAGATAATGTAGGTGTTAAAATCATTAAGCACCAAAAAGGTTCAGACCCTGCAGCAGTTGCATTTGACGCAGTAGAACACGCACGTGCTCAAAATAAAGATTTGGTTTTAATAGATACTGCAGGAAGAATGCAAACCAACACTAACCTTATGGATGAGATGAAGAAAATTAGAAGAGTCTCCAAACCTGATTTGGTTGTATTTGTAGGTGATGCACTTACCGGTAACGATGCAACAGAACAAGCTAAAAAATTCAATGAAGCTATTGACATTGACGGTGTAATCTTAACTAAAGCAGACGCTGATAGTAAAGGTGGAGCATCTCTTTCAATTGGTTATGTAATTAAAAAACCGATCATGTTCCTTGGTATGGGTCAAGGATATGATGATATTAAAGAATACGACTCTGAATGGATGTTAAATCAACTTTTCAGTGAAGATGAAGAATAAGTGGTGTTTAGAGATTTATTCTCTTACCATTTTCTTTTTGAAATAGCTTTTAATCTCTTTTTTTCTATATTTTTTGTTTTATTTGATTGGTATTGTCTTTTTTGGCGATCAGTAACACTTTCATTATTTCTCATTATTGTTACAAGATCAATGGAATTGCCTTTAACAGACATTATTATTCTTATTTCGTCGTAAGTTTTATTTGCAGGAGCTTCATAGATTACAGCATAGCTATTGTTGTCTACACGTTCATATCTGATAGGTTCTTCGTCCATTAAACAGTCAACAACATATTCTCTTGAAATCCCGTTATCAGAAAGTCTTTTGTTGAAATGTCTGTTTTCAAAACACCAGTCAATAGTTGATGTTTCACCAATCATAAATTTATCAAATGCGTTCATTATTAAATTCTTTATGTAAAAGTTTATTATATATTTTTACAAAATGTATATGTATGGTCGAAAAATCGCAATGGAGCTCATCTATATCATTTATTTTTGCAATGATTGGAGCGGCAGTTGGTCTTGGTAATATCTGGCGTTTCAGTTATGTACTCTATTCTAACGGTGGGGGATCATTTTTCATTCCTTACCTCATTGCAATCGCGATTATGGGTGTTCCATTTTTAATTTTAGAATATGGTGTAGGATTTTCCTTTAAGGATTCCTTTTCGAATATTGTACGAAAGGTTAAGCCAGAGTTTGAGATTATTGCTTGGATTTTGGTTCTATTGGTATTTGTAGTTGTAATTTATTACATGGTAATTCTAGGTTGGGATTTAGTATACCTCCTTAGCAGTTTCACATTCAATTGGGGAACAGATACTGCGTCCTTTTTCGTTAACTCTGTTGGTGGAAGCTCTAACTTATCCAGTGCTAGCTTCTTGTTATTACCTACAACAGTCTGTGTGTTAATGTTATGGATTGTATTATGGTTTATTTCCCACAAAAACGTTGATGAAGGAATTGGTAAAGTATCCAAAGTTCTTATCCCTGCATTATTCGTAATCATGGGTATTATCATTGTTTACGCTTTAACTCTTCCTGGAGCAGGTATTGGAATTAATACATTACTCCATCCCAACTGGAATGCACTTACAGATGTAAATATATGGATTGCAGCATTTGCACAGATTATCTTCTCATTAAGTATGGGTCAGGCTATTGCTGTTACATATGCAAGTTACTTACCTGAAAACTCCAAATTAATCGATAATGTATTAATTGTTGTTTTTGCAAACTCTGCATTCGAAATCTGTACTGCATTTGGAGTATTTTCAATCTTAGGTTACATGTCATTTACAAACGGGTTACCAATTACTGAATTAATTACTGAAGGTACTGGTTTAGTATTTATTGTGTTCCCGATGATCTTTAACATGATGGGAATTGTTGGCCGCATATTAGCTCCAATGTTGTTCCTTGCGATTTTATTTGCAGGTATTACTTCTGCATTAGGATTCTTCGAGCCGATGTTAAGTTCAACAACTGTAAAATTAGGTTGGTCACGTAAAAAAACCGCTACAGTATTGTCAATTATCGGTTGTGCATTTTCACTCTTGCTTACAACCGGAATAAGCAGTTATATTGTAGGAGTTATCGATTCCTTTGTAAATGAATTCGGTATCTTACTATTAATCGGTGTGCAATGTATTATATTTGCATGGTTCTATGGTTTGGAACGCTTTATACCAATTTTAAACGAACGTTCTTCATTTAGTGTTGGTAAAACCTGGAATTTCGTAATTAAATACTTGCTTCCATGTGCTTTAATTGTAATGTGGGTAATCGGTATTATAAAATTGTTCTCAACTGCAGCACCGTTCGAGATAATTGTTGATTTAGTAATCATTATTGCGGTTTTAGTATCTGCTGTTGTGCTTACAAAAATTAAACCAAGTGAGGAATAATTTTTCTCACTTGAATACTTATTTTTTTATTTAATTATTTTATAGTTTTATAGATAATTCTATTAAATTATTAAAGCTATTTTTCATTTAATTGTTTTAATTTAATATTTTTAAGTTAAACTTTGTATATATCTACATCAACTTATTTAATTTCAAAGTTTGTGTACGCATCATAGCATGCAAACACATGATATGCAAGTGAAATTACATTTCCAAAAATATTGTTCAATAAAAAATAGCTAAATACATTTAAAAAAATCAAAACTGCTAAAAATATAATTCCTTTTTGTGTTTGTCCGTTTAAAAGCTGACCTAACCCTGGAATTATAAGAGAAGCACCAGCATTTATTATTTTATTATTAGTCATATAAATCACTTTAAAAAAATAATAAACTTGGAATAATCCAAGTCTAGAATCCTAAGAATGTTAAGGAATATATGAATACATCAGTAAATATGTGACTCATATATGGAACAAGCAAGTTTTTGGTTTTGAAATATCCGTAAAACTCAAAGATAGTTCCTAACCCTTGAATTAAAAGTCCCTGAAGGATAATTGAAGGAGTTGTAAAATCAGTATGAAGCAATCCAAAGAAAGCCATAACAATTGCCGCAGACAATACAAGAGATGCTTTACGATTTCCACTTAATTTTAAGGATAATCTCATTAAGAATAAAAATGGAATAAACTTGATTAATTCTTCACCCATAAGAGAAAATATAAGTCCAATCATACTCTGCAAGGTGACTGCTTCGTCTGTACCTGTAACTGGAGATTCTAAAACGAAACACATTACTGTTCCATAAATCATATACATTACAAATAAGCAAAATGCAAGCAATACGTCCTTTCTAGATGGTTTTCTAATAATTGCAGAAAAATCCCATTTAAGATAATACATTAATGGAATAAATGGAACTGCAAAAAATAAAATTCCTCCTATAATAGGGTCATTTGCAAATAAATATAGTAAAAAACTGATTAAAATACAAAAAAGCATTATTGCCCAGCCTATTTTAGGCACTCTTGGGTTGTGGTTAACAAAAGGAATTTCAAATTCCCTGTTTTCAAATTTAAAAAAATCACTCATTAATATCACATCAAAATTGATTTTATAATTTATAATTAGTTAAGTGGGCTTATATAGTTATCATGAGTTTTACAATGTTCTATTTTTTTTTTAGAAATTGCCGGATATTATTTAGCAATTTTGCATTTTATTGGGATAATTTAGGTAGTTTTATTTATATGGAGGTATATAATTTTAATCACAATAAACTAGAAGGGGGGAATTATTTTGAACAAAAAGCTATTAGGTATTTTACTTATTTTAGTTGCAGTAGTTGCTACCGGCTCTGTATTTGCAGCTCAAAGCATTGACGTTGACGGATACAAATTCAATCTTCCAAGCAACTTTGAAGAAGTACCAAGCCTTGCATGTGTAAATGAGAAAATGGAAAACGATGGAGTTACATATACAGCTAATTCCAAAGCATTCCAGGACAAAACTGATAATGACGAAGCAATAAACATTCTTGTTGCTAAGTATGATGGATTTAACGTGGATGATGAAATCTTATCTCAAAGCGGAACTCCTAAAACCATCAAAGGTATTAACGGATATTTCTCTGAAAATGAAACTATGGCTATGTTTACATATGCAAAAGACGGAAAAGCAATTATTATGACTGCTAGTGACGATGATTTATTTGAAGACTTCTTAATTTAAGTCTTCTTTTTTTCTTTTTTTTGGTGATAAAATGAGAAAAGCAATCATAATAATCATGGTTATACTTGGAACTTTTTTATTAATAGGTGCTGTAAGTGCACAGGAAGATACAAATATTAAAAAAGCTACTGTTAAAATATATGACTTTGAACCTGGCGTTTTATGGGCACCACGGGCTTTGCAGCTCAAAAACGGAGATGCAATTGCAGGATATGTTGAATACGATGGAAACGGGCAATTTCAAAAAGGAACTGGAGTAACAGCATGGTATGTAGGCTCTGGGCTTAACGGAGATATTGATCCTCACCACACAAAACTCATAAAAGCAAAATTCTTCTTTAAAAACAAAAAAGGAAAAGTAAAAACAAAAACAGTTCATGGAACTGGTGGGCATATTTCCACAAAACTAATAAAGGGTTACACCCCATATAAAGCTAAAGTAACTTATATGGTGATAAAATGAGTGACAAAGAAAAAGTAATTGAAGCATTTAGAAACTCCGAAGAACCACTTAACGCAAAAAAAGTAAGTGAAATTTCCGGTGTTGAGAAAAAAGAAGTAGATAAAATCATGAAAGAACTCAAAAAAGACGAAACCATCGTCTCACCAAAAAGATGTTATTGGACTCTTAACGAGTAGACAATAACTTTTTTTCTTTTTTTTAGTGTGCAATAAGTGTGTAATGTTGTACATAAAAGTGAACTATTATTTTTATTTAAGTGTGGAATAGGTGTGTAATGTTGTACATAAGTGTGAAGTATCTTTTTTTAGTGTGTAATTAATGTGGATTAAGTGTGTAATAGTGTATATATTTTGTAGCTATTTTTTAATTTGTGTGGAATAAGTGTGTAATATTGTACATAAAAGTGAACTATTTTTTTTAATTAGTGTGCTATTGGTGTGGATTAAGTGTGTAATGGTGTATCTATTTTGTAGTTATTTTTTAATTTGTGTGCTATGAGTGTGTAATGTTGTACATAAAAATGAACTATTAGTGAATTATTTTTTATAATTAAAAATAACTAATTTAAAGAAATATTTTGATTGTATTATACTATTCTTATTCTACAGCATATGTTTTTGGATATAATGGCTATTTTAATACAATATTTGTATTTGTTATGTATTTGATTGATTAATAGTCATTTTTTAATATGGGTTTATATATAAATTGTAGTAATTATTGAAAATTGATTTCATTTAAGAAATTTGATTTGAGTGGGTTTTTATGTCTGATTTAGAACAAAATTCTTTTTATAAATATTTAATTTCCAATGGATATTACTTTGATAAGCAATTAATTGAAAATTATTTATTGTCATTAAAAGTTAAGCCTTTTGAAATATTAACTGGGAATTCTGGAACTGGTAAAACTAAATTATCACAATTATTTGCTAAATTTTTGTGTGATAATAAACAAGAATTGGAAACTGTTTGCTCAACATCTGTTAAGGTTGGAAAATCTGATCAATCTGGAGGTTGGTCATTATCTAGAAAAGAAGTCACAGATTTTGTTCCGATTTTGGATGTTGAAAAAGATAAATTAAATATCTCTGTTGATGGTATTGAAAGTGATAATGCACGTTTCAATCTTAATACAAGAATTTTTTATGGTAATGATGATATTAAGAAATATCTTTCTAAATTAAGACGTGAAGACCCTAATCAAAGAGTGGATTTAAAAATTAAAATTAATAAGGAAAGTGATTCTAATTATCAAATAGTTCCAGTAGGTGCTAATTGGACAGATAATACAAACATTGTTGGCTATTATAATGTAATTACAGAAGAATATCAGTCAACTCCTGCTTTTGAACTAATTAAACAAGCTATTGATGACCCATCAAATCCATATTTCCTAATTTTAGATGAAATGAATTTATCTCATGTTGAGAGATATTTTGCTGACTTTTTATCTGCTATCGAAAGCGGAGAAGAAATACCTTTGTATGGTGGTGAGGACAAATTAAAACTTCCAGATAATCTTTTTATCATAGGTACTGTTAATGTGGATGAAACAACTTACATGTTTTCACCAAAAGTATTGGATAGGGCTAATACTATAGAATTCGATACATTATCTGCTTTTGATTATATGGAAAATAATCTGAATACTGATGATTTTAAAGGGGACGTTGGTTATTTACAATCCCCATTACTTGATAATGGTGTCTCAAAGTTAAATATTGTTGAATTAAAAGAAATTTTATCTACTATTTCATCTAATGGACGTAATTTATGGGATATATTGGCTGAAGAGTTAACTTTATTCCAAAATGCATTGAAAAACTCCAATTTAGAATTTGGATTTAGAGTTATTAATGAAATCTTAAGGTTCATGGTTGTATCATGGAGATATGAAAACTCTCCTGAAGAATGGAATAATTGGGAGAGATATTTTGATGCACAAATCAAACAGAAAATCCTTCCAAAGCTCCATGGATCTGAAAAAGCTATTGGTAGTGTATTAAAAGAACTGTTCAACTTATGTTTGGTTGATACAAACAATAATGAAGTTCCTAGAAACTTTGAGGTTACTGATGAAAATTCAAAATACATTACATCAGCTATAAAACTTCAAAATATGTCAAAAGTATTATCTGATCAAAGATATGTCTCATTTATTAATTAAGATTTAAATGATTGAACAAAAAGTAATTATTAACTTGACAGACGAGAATTCTAACAATCTCGGCACATTAACAGTTAGCTCAATTGATTGTAAAAACTGTAATGAATCCAGGGTTAGAATATCAAATTCCCTAGAACTAATCAACATTCCTGTTGTTGATAGTGCAGATAATTTAACTCCTATTCAGTATTGTCCAGATATTGGGGCTAATTTTGCTAATCTGATGTTTTTAGAAGAAACAGAATATCAGATATTGTTTGAATCTAGTGATGCCTGTGCAAGTTATGATGTTTTGTACTCATTGACAAAATTAAATGAAAATCATTTTAAACAATTTAGATTCTCATTAGGGGATAATACGACTTACAAAATTGCAGGAACACTAAATTTCAGAAGTTATGTTGGAAAATCATTTTTAGACATTAGAAAAAACAAAATTAACTCAATAAAGATTCCAATTGAAGTAAGATCTAAAAAAATGGATTATTTTAATCAGTATTCTTCAATGATAGCTGATTTGTCACAACATGCTTTAAGTTTAATTTTTGAAGTTAATTCTCCACTCTATCAAGAATTTGAGCTAGATTCAAAAGAGAAAAAAACTTATTATGAAGATTTTATGTTTTTAGAATATTTATTTAGAAATGTAAATCTACCTTCAATTTTTGAATATCTATCTAAAAATATTCACTCACAACTAAGAAATCGTACTGAACAAGTTCCGTTGTCCTTAGCATCTAATTTTAATCAGAATTCTTTAAAAAATATTGTTTCAAAGCCAAATAATCTGTATAAATCTGATGCAGACTTTGAAATTGTTCATAAATTAAAAGGACATATTCCTCAAATGATTGAACAGACAAAACATGATGATACTATTGATATTCCTGAAAATAGATTTGTAAAATACTTTTTTGAATCTATTCGTGATTTAATTGAAAAATTGCTTTTAAGTTCAGATGAAGGATATATTAAAGATAAGCTATTGTTTTTTAGTAATGAAATTGAGTATTATTTGTCTTCCAACTTTTTCAAGCAGATTTCTCCAATGGATTATGTTCCATTCAACTCACAAATCTTGCAAAAAAAGGAAGGTTATCGTGAAATCTTTAAATACTTCTTAATGATGGAATTTTCATTCAGATTAAGTTGGGATGAAATTAATAATCAATTTAAGGGCTTTGAGAAAAAATTATCTGAACTATATGAATATTGGTGCTATTTCAGATTACTAAAAGTTTTAAATGACCTAAGCATTACAAAAGTTGATTTTGATGATGTATTTAAAGTTAAAAAAGACAATTGGTCAGTTAGCATTAAAAAAGGAGAAAATTCAGTTAAAAAATTCAAATTTATTTTATATGATAATGAAATTGAAGTTGAGTTATTCTATAATCTAAGATTTTCTAAAAATTCAAAGTATGAATCCTATTCTTTAGCATTCAAACCTGATTATACATTACTTGTTAAAATTGGAGAGCATATTAATTACATACATTTTGATGCTAAATATCGCTCTGAATTAGAAATAGCTGATTATTATAATGTATTTGGAAAATCTGATAAAAAGTTAAATGAAGAAATTGGCAAAAGGGATTCACTTGAAGAAAAAGAAAGTGTCTTTAAAGATGGTGACATCTATAAAATGCACACATATAAGGATTCTATATTAAAAACTGAAGGTGCTTATGTTTTATATCCTGGAAATAAAACCGAACAATTCTTTGAATCTGATATGATTATTCCTTCTGTTGGAGCATTTTCTCTAACTCCTGGAAATGATGGTGTGGATGAAAATAATCTGGAAAACTTCATTCGAGAAGTCTTAAAGACCTTATTATTTAAGCATGGTTTAATTAATTTGAATTGGAAATCTTTGGATAAATAAGATTAATGAAAAAAGAATTCAACATCTTTTCTCATTTAAATAACAAAAACTGAGCCACAAACATAACCACAATCAATACAAAAGCTATTCTTACTTTTTCCTGATTTTCAGCATTCCTATTAACATATAATAAAATACCGATTATTACTATAAAAACAAGAAGCATGATACGTAATATTGCTATTAAATCCATTTTATCACCATTTTTTATTTTTATATTTTATTTTTAATAACTTTTAGCGTAATTTATATTATGTAAGCTGCGTAATATATTTATCATGAAAACACTCAATGTCGTTGCAGCTATTATTAAAAAGGATAATCGTATTTTAGCCACTAAAAGAGGTTATGGCGAGTTTATTAATATGTGGGAGTTTCCTGGCGGAAAAATCGAAGAAAATGAATCTAAAAAAGATGCACTAATAAGGGAAATCAAAGAGGAACTTGATTGTCTAATTAAACCCACTGAATTTGCTTTGGATGTTGAATATCAGTATCCTACTTTTTATCTTAAGATGAGCTGTTTTTGGGCAGTTATTGAAAGCGGAACTCCTAAGCTTTTAGAACACAATGATGCTAAATGGCTATCTAAAAGTGAACTGGATAGTGTGGAGTGGATTGAGGCAGATATTCAAATTATTGATTATTTAAAAGAGAATATGGAGGATTAGTATGAACAGATTAGAACTTGCAAAAGCAAAAAAAGAAGAATTGGAAGCTAAACTTGAAAAGGTTAGAGGATCTCCAAGAGAAGAAGAGTTCCAGCTTCAAGTGGACAAGTTAAATGCTTTAATCAAACATCTTGAAAATGAGTAGGATTTAAAATGAATGTGGATGAAATCTTAAATGGGGCTAAAACGGCTTTTATTGATGAAACTCTAGATTCCAGTTTGGATTTTAGACCAAAATTACTTTATAATGACAAAGAAACCAAAATCATCAATTCTATTCGTGATGAGCTTCAAAACTGCGATGAGTTTATTATCTCTTCAGCTTTTATTACGCAAAGTGGTATTACTCCGCTTTTAGAGGTATTTAGAACTCTTGAGTGCAAAAACATTAAAGGTAAGATTTTAACCACAGACTACTTGACATTTACAGAACCTAAGGCTTTAAGAAGACTCAATGAGTTTGAAAACATTGAAGTCAAGCTTTATTTTAATCAAAAGGAAGGTTTTCACACTAAAGGATATCTTTTTAAAAAAGACAATGTCTATAAAGGGATTGTTGGAAGCTCTAACTTAACAATGAATGCTTTATCTGTTAATAAAGAGTGGAATGTTGAGTTTACATGCCTTGGCGAAGGTGAAATGCTTAGCCAAATCAAAAAGGAATTTTCAACATTGTGGGATGAAGCTGATGAGCTTGAAGAAGTTTTATCAGAATATGAAAAACTCTACAATGACAACAAACAGTTTAGTAATCTAAGAAAAGTAACAAGTGAAATTAAAAAGAAAAACATTACTTTATCTCCCAACATTATGCAGGAGCAGTTTATTGAGAATTTAAGAAATTTAATTAAACAGGGAGAAAAGAAAGCTATTTTAGTATCTGCTACTGGTACTGGTAAAACATATGCGTCTGCTTTTGCAGTTAGTGATTTTAAACCTAAAAGATTTCTGTTTTTAGTTCACAGAGAACAAATCGCAAAACAGTCAATTGATGCTTACAAGCATGTTTTTAAAGACCATGAAAAATTTGGTTTACTTTCAGGTAATTCCAAGGACTATGATGCGGATTACTTATTTTCAACCATACAAACCATGTCCAAGGAGGATGTGTTTAAAAGGTATGATAAAAATCATTTTGACTATATCATTATTGATGAGGTTCACAAAGCAGGTGCTTTGAGCTATCAAAAGATTTTCCAGTACTTTGAGCCGGAATTTTTACTTGGTATGACTGCTTCACCTCAGCGTAGTGACGGTGTTAATATCTATGAGCTATTTGACAATAATATTGCTCATGAAATCAGACTCCAGGAAGCATTGGAAGAAGATTTGCTTTGTCCTTTCCATTACTTTGGAATCAGTGATGTTGAATTTGAAAACGGCGAGATTGATGATTCATTTAGTGATTTTAATCTGCTTGCATCGGATAGGCGTGTGGAGTATCTTTTGGAAAAATCAGAGTTTTACGGATACTCTGGAAACAGAAGAAAAGCACTTGTATTTTGCTCAAGAAAAAAAGAAGCAGAATTACTTTCAAAAGAATTTAATAAAAGAGGATACAAATCTGTTGTTTTAAGTGGTGATGATTCACAGGATAAAAGACTTGATGCAATTGACAGATTAACCAATGATGAAAATCCCGATAAACTTGAATTTATTTTTACTGTAGATATTTTCAATGAGGGTGTTGATATTCCTGAAATCAATCAGGTGCTTTTGGTAAGACCAACTGAGTCCCCAATTATTTTCATCCAGCAGCTTGGAAGAGGTCTTAGGAAATACAAAAACAAGGAATATGTTGTTATAATTGACTTTATCGGCAACTACAAGAACAATTTCATGATTCCTATTGCACTTTCAGGAGACAGATCCTATGATAAGGACAGGATTCGTAAGTATCTTATGGAAGGAAATAAAATCATTCCTGGTGCTTCTTCAATTAACTTTGATGAGATTTCACAAAAAAGGATATATGAATCAATTAACAACTCTTCATTTTCAAAAATAAACATATTTAAAGAAAAGTACAACAATTTAAAATACAAGTTAGGACGTATTCCTTCATTATATGACTTCGCAATTAACGCAGAATTCAATCCTGAAATTATCCTAAATCACTCAAAATTTGATACTTATCATAATTTCGTAGAATATGTTGATAAAGACTACAAAAGCATTCTAAGCGCAGATGAAATCTGCTCTTTAAAATTCATATCCAAAAAACTAATAAAAGCAATAAGGCCACATGAGCTGGTTATATTAAGTTGTCTTAAATACAATGGATATTTCACTGTTAGTCAGGTTGAAAAATACCTAAAAGAAAAATATGGTCTTGAAAATCAGTTTGACTCAATAAAAAATGCTATTAACTACCTTAGTATGAATTTCTATAGAAAAGAGACAAGTGATGACTATCAGGCAAATACAGTTACCAGTTTTGTCTCAAAACAGGAAATTGATTATGAGAATTTGTTCTTTAAGTTCGATAAAGATATTTACAATGATTTAAAAGATAATTGTGATTATAAATTCACTATATCAGATTATTTCAAAGGATGCCTTTCCAATAATGTTTATCTGGCTCATTTTGAAGATGCAATCAGATATGCATTTTTCAAATACTCTACTGTTTATCAGGATAAAAATCCGTTTAAACTGTATGAAAAATACTCAAGAGAAGATGTATTAAGACTATTAAACTGGGAAAGATTTATGAATGCTCAAAATGTAGGTGGATATAAGGTTAAATACAATACATGTCCTATTTTTGTAACCTACAATAAAAAAGAAGACATTTCACAAACAATCAATTACGAAGATCAGTTTATATCAAAACAGCTGTTTAGCTGGATGAGTAGAAACAACAGAAAAGTTTCAAGTTCTGAGCTAGAACCTATTGTTAACTACATAGATTTGGATATTAAGCTATTTATTCAAAAAAATAATGATGAGGGAATTGAATTTTATTACATTGGAAGTGTAACTCCACTTTCTCACGAACAACTATATCGTGAAATTGGCGGTAAAAAACAGCCTATTGTTAATTTCAAGTTTAAAATTGATAGTGAAGTTAAAGATGAGCTTTACAGCTATTTTGTTAATGTTGATTTATAAAAAAAGAAAAAAATAAAGAATTAAATCTTTATTATAACCTTACATGATTGGAATCTCTGTGTTCTACATCCAATCCGAAGTATTTGTGTTCGTAAAGTGCATTTTTCCAGTCAGGATTATTGGTTCCATAATAGTTGTTACTTATTTTATCAAAGTGTCCGTAGTTGTAGATGATTGAACCTTCACCATCTTTATCAACAGTATTTCATTTAAAGCTATTATTTTTTATAACAACGTATGCAGAGGTATCATCTATATTGATTGCTCCTCCTTTGTTGTATGCTTCGTTATCAATAAATTTTGAGTTTTCAATAACTGATAATCCTTTATTGTTTATGTGTATTGCTCCTCCACGCTGTGAAGCATGGTTTTCTTTAAAAGTGGAGTTTTTACAGTTAATACTTGCACAGTAAATTGCTCCTCCTTCACTTAGAAAAATTGTTGCACCAGTTGCTTTATTTAGGGTAAAAGTGGAATTTTCAACATTTACATGTCCTTTTGCACATATTGCTCCACCATCTTCTTTTGAATAATGGTGAGTGAAAAGAGAGTTTTTTATGTTTAAATTTCCTTTAGTATAAATTGCTCCTCCATTGTCTTCACGAGCTTCGTTTTGTATGAATTTTGTGTTTATAATTTCACAACTTCCTTTACCTGCAATGTAGATTGCTCCTCCATAATTTTTTGCTTCATTATGGATGAACATACAGTCCTTACAAACTAATTCTCCTTCAGTATAAACTCCTCCTCCTTTGGTACCTTCGTTACCTGAAATCTTTACATTTATGAGGTTACATTTACTCTTGGAGTTAATATGAAGTGCTCCACCTTCACCGTATTTACCATTTATTAAAATTAAATTTTTTAAAGTAATGTTTTTCCCGTTTATTTCGAAATGCCTCTCTGATTTCCGTCAATTGTGTGGCATTGTCCGTCAATAACAAGATTGTCATGGTTAATTGTTATTTTAGGGGTCTTTTCAAAACCATTATAATCATCATAATGTATTAAATCATGTGTAAGTTTGATGGTATCTCCGTTTTTACTTGTTTCAATAGCTTGTTTTAAGTCTTCGTATGTTTTGTAAGTACAATCGGATTTTTCTATTGCTTTTATGGGTGTTTGATCTTTTACTAGTGTGGTGTTGTCTGCTGCTGATGCAACAGATAGTGATAATAAGAATATTATTAAACTAATTATGATAATTTTTGTTTTCATTTATATTTGGTCTCCAGTATCATTATGACTCTTTCAAAAACTTTGTTGATTTGAAATTTTTTGATGAAAATTGGTTTGGAATTTTTTTATTTTGTCTAAAAATAGTTAAATTTAATAAATAAGTGGAGTAAAAGTTTTTATCATGCTAAATCAAAAAACAAATACTCCAAATAGTATTTTAGATGTTGAACAATATATATTTTGCGATTCCAATGATGGATTAGTGCTTTTCGACCCTCGTTTTGTGAAAATTTTTAAATCCTGTCAAAAGGCT
>JAQXTL010000009.1 GCA_029219465.1 Methanobacteriaceae archaeon
TTTTTTAATCAATGTGTAATTTCAACTGTAAAATTAGATTACAAACTTTTAAAATGTTTTTAACAAAATTAAAGCAAAAATATAAAAAAATAGAATTATTAAAAAATTTTTGCAAAAATCAAATAGGATTTCTACAAAGCCATCATTTATAGTTAATAAACACAAGTCTCCTTTTTTTATTTCAGTTCTTATTTTTTCTTTTCTAGTAAATTTAAGGAAGGTATAATATTTCCCACCACGCTTTTCACTGAATACTAAATTATTAATTGCCCTACCTTCATTTTCTCGCTCTTTAGAATCCATCAGAGTTTTTTCATTATACATATTTTATTTTTACTACAGTCTTTTCAAGTTCAATTTGTTCTAAAAGTGTATTGATTTCTTCTTTAATGAATTCATCTTCAGGAGTCTTTTCTTCATAATCATAGTAATTATATATCATGGTATCTCTTTTGTGCTGTTTAATTTATAGATAAAATAATGGCTTTATTTTATCATTATTTGATTATTTTAGGTTATTTTTTCCTATGGGATATTTTTATTTCTATTTTATTATTTTTAAGTTATTTGGTATGGTTGTTCTTTAATATCTCTTTAATCTCTAATTACACATATGTTTGTACTAGTATATATACTGTTTGTTTTTACACAAACATTTGCGAATTATTGCTTTCTATTTCTACTACGATAATTTTATTACCTATTTTATATAAAAAATATAATAAATAATATAATAAAAAATTGTAATGGGAATGATTGATATGGGAATTACTGATTACATCAAAACCAGATTATTGAACAACCGTGTGGAACAGTACAACACCAAGCGCAGCTATTGGGGTGAAAGTGAAAGGCAACCTAGAGTTGATGGAATCAATACTGGCCTTGATTTGCCGGATGCCCTTCCGCCAGTCATCAACAAAACAATATCTAATGCACGTTATGCTGTCAAGCTTGACGGTTACACTTCAGGAATATTGAAAAATAGAATTGACAAGGCCAATGTTAATGTGGTGCTTGTTGATAAGGAAAACAAACTCTCCCAAGAGCAGAAACTTACATTAATTCTTTGGGCTCGAAAAATTGACATTCGCCAAATTGCTAAAAACATCCTGCAGGGCGGAATGGTTGACGGTGAAGGTCTAATCAAACCGGTGCAGAGATGGGACAAATCCATCGGAAAATATATCAAACCGATATTTCTTGAAATTGGTGCTCATGGATATGGTTTGAAAAAGGAGTTCAATGATGACAATGATGTGCAGCTGTACTTGCATGAGATGCCTAAAGATATTGTCAACGGATCACCGGAGGAGTTTGACAATTATGTCAGTGTTGAGGAGGGAACATTAACTGTTAAATATGAACCTGATGAAGTGATTAACTTCATGTACAATGAAATCTACTCTGAAGCTCAAAGCATTGTCCTGAATTGTCTTGATGATATCTACCACAAATGCAATCTCGAAAGAAACCAGGTTGAAAGAATCAATAAGGACAACATCATTGAAGTAAAGCCGTCACTTGACGCTAACGGCCAGCCCATAATCATGGAGCTGTCTTCAACAGCAAAAGAAAACCTTTATGCTGATTACGGAACAACTGCAAATTCAAATGTGGCTATTGTACCTCCAGGAATCGAATCAAAAATCTTAGGGGGTAACAACTACCAGTCAGACTATACAAGGCAGACTGAAATATTTAGAAACAACATCCTAAGGACTTTCGTCACTCCTCAGTCACAGGCAGGTAATGAAAGGTCAAACCAGAATGTGGCGGAATACATTAACGATTCGGCAATTACAGGTTTTATCGTCAATGTGGCCAATGACCAGAAATGGGTTTTAAAATACTGCAATCGGCTGTTGAATATGCAATTAGAACTAATGGGAATCAGTGAAACATTGGATATTTATTTCAGCTATTCAAGAGATGATGTTTTAAGATATATTATGGAACTCACTGCTGAAGGCGATGAAATCTATAAAAATTATTTAAGTAACTTTGAAGAAGAACAGCCTGTCGGTGAGAGAATTTTAAGTGACAGCGGTGTTGAAATATAAATATTTATATAAAATAAGTAATAAAATATATAATAAATAATATAATAAAAAGTGATTGAGATGAGACATGAACTATTTGAAGTCGGATCATACGACTACTCCGACTTGGATGAAAGGTTAACCAAACCAGTAAGATGGACAGAAAAAGATCTAAAACAAATAGCTGAAAACTACCGTGGAGGAATACCTTTAACTTCCGAACATGACAATATCTACGTCGGAATCGGAAACAATATCAGCTATGAGGAAGGAAAGCTATTCATCGAAATACCTGACGAACTGGACATGAAAGGAAAAGGCCTTTCCCCTAAAGTTGATGTCTTGCTTAAAGACAAAGGAGATTCATTCGGAATTGATACTATGAGCTTAATAGATGTAGGCGTTACCAAACACCCAAGAAAAATAAGACTGTTGAATTCAGAGATAACTGGAGAAACCGGAGCGACAGGCGAAACTGGTGAAAGTGGAAATCCCGAACCTGCACCACAACCTCAGTCTAGTGAAGATACAAATGTAGCAACAAGCCTGCTTTTGGAAAAACTTCAAGGAAAAGATGCAGAAATCGGAAAACTTCAGGATGAAATCAACAGCTTAAAAAAAGAATCCAAAAAGTATGAAAAGATTAAAAAATCCATAGAAGAAAATAAGGAATTCATTGAAAATAAAGAAGATATCTTAAAAGAATTATCTGAGCTTAGAAAACATGAAAATGAAAGGAAAATAAAAGAGTACGAGGCCAAGTACAACTTCAACTATAATGAAAACGTACAGGATAAGGAAATAATTGATAAATTATTATCTGGGGACGTTGATATGGAGCTGATGGAAAAGCTGGCTGAGAGAAGAATTAAAATAGAAGCTACCAGTGACGGTTCCGCACCTGGTGGAAGAAATCCATCAAACACTGAAGATACTGGTGAGAGCGGAAGCACTGGAGATGAGGATTCACCATCTTTTAGGACTCGTGAAGAATATTATAAGATATTAAAGGATATGGGTTTTAATCGAACAAGGATATAGCTGTGATGGTGTTTTAATTGCTTTTCACCGGAACTAAAATTTTTGATATGTAAGAACTTGTTATTCATAGTTTAACCCTTGAACCGACCGATAAGTCGCCGGTTATTAAATATAACAAAATTTCTCATTCCAAATCCATAGATTCGGAACTTGGAAATAAATATCTTATTGTTCATAAAATGGACACGATTATTTATATCTAGGCATTAGTTTTTCATTAAATTATATGTGGCACTGGTTAATTTCAAAATCATTAATCAGCACCTGTATTCAATTTATTCCTTGTTATTTATTCATTTTTTTTATTTGTTTTGCAAAGAGTATTGCTAAAATAATTGCAGCACCCCACGTAATGGTTTTTCTTATAATTCCTTCAAAAGATAAATCAATATTGAGTCCATTAAGAATATCACCTCCAGTCATAATAAAACATAATATTGTATAACATGATAGTAACAAACAAATATATGCTAAAAAACCTTCTTTTTTTCTAATTTCAAAAAATAAAACTTTATTTAATTGATCTGGAATTAATAATAATATTTGAAATGTGATTGTTATAATAAAAAGTATAATTGCCATGTTAGAATTTGAATAAAATAAATTATTTACATTTATATAACCGTAAATACCTAAGCATAAACTCAATAGCCCATAATATCCAGGATTATATCCTAAAATAATTTCATCATTTTCAATAGAACTATTATCATTAAAAACATCAATCCTAAAAAATAATGCTAAAAAAGGAAGTAGGAATGCAAAACTGATTAATAATGATTTAAAAAAATCATTAAGTATAAAACCAACAGTTAAAATAATCATAACCAAGCCAGGTAGTAATAATGAAAAATTTTTGGAAATAAATTGATATGTTCCACCAAATCTTATTTTCGAATTAAAACCATACTTTTCATCATATTTTTCAAAAAAAATTAAAGGAAGAGCCAATCCTGCAAAAAATACATAAACTCCTAACAACAATACCCATACAATAAAATCATGAGAAACAGTATACACTGATGCAGCACAACAAAAAATAAAAATTGAAGGAATAAGAATAAGTATAATTCTTTCCTTCATAGATAAACTTCCAGGGTTTGTTAAAATAAAATATTTAAAGAATTTAGAATCTTTTTTCATAATATCACGCAAAATCAAGTGCTAAACTAACCATTGAATCTCCAATACCTTTATTTATGTTCCCACCATTTGCATGAATCTTTAACGCAACGCCTAAAATAATAAGGCCGGTAACAATACCTAATGGTGTTAATAATGTCAAGAAAGGTAGAACTCCAATACATGGCAAAATATATGGAATCATCACTGCTGCAGATGCTAATGCTAAATCTCCAGAACTATCCTCAAGAAATTGAATAAGTTCATCAGATATAATAATTTCATTATTATTTACATTACTATATTTTGTTAAGTTATTAATAAGGGTATTTGTTAAAAAATCATGGAAACAATAATTATCTGTAAAATTTGAAATTGCTCCTTTATATAAAAAATTATTAAAAATTGATAAATCATACATTAGGCCATTACTTGAGTTTAATCTAAGTTGATAATTAGAATTTCCATCTATTTGAATAATAGTATAATTTTCAAATGATGAAACCGTAAAATTTTTTAGTTCAAGGATATTAGAAAAAATATAATCAACTGAGGATGTTGAGGTGATGCCTGCACAATTTAGAGAATATGATTCAAATTCAGATAAAAATAATGAAGATATATATCTACATTTATATACATTTTCCCATTCTCCATTTAAATTATATTTCATTGCAGGATCAGGACAATGGATATAAGCAGTACCTCCATATTCGACACCACACATAGAAACTACAGAATTTTCTCTAACTGCTGAAACATTAAATATTCCTGAAACATTTTCCATAAATTCATCATACATTTTGATAGTGTTTAGTGCAGTTAAAAAAGTACCATAGGAGGCTTTCATGAATCCAACAGGAAAACTACTATTTAATCCAATATAATAATCTAAATCGTTGTTAGTTATCTGTTTATCAGTAATTGCATATGTTTGAATTACTTCAAATGAATTTTCAGGATTATAATGTTTACCAAAGCTAATCCATTCATCTTTTATGATGGAGGTTCCATTTATTTTAAATTGTGTGCGAATTTTTTCGTTACTTGGAAAATTACTAATTTTTAGCATATTGTTAGAATATTCAACTGATTCCCCAGTTTCGGCAAAACGTAAATATTGATAATTAGTAAATTTGTCATATCGACATACTAGTACATCCTGATGGGCTGGAAGATTATTATTAATAAATGCGAATCTCACAGGTTCGTCATTCCAACTTGTTGGATTTGTAAAACCTATGCTTAATGTTGCAACTCCATTAATTACAAATAATAATTCTTCATAATCAGGATAAGAAATACCATTATATTCTTTTTGTCGGTAAACTGCACTTATCTGGTTAATATCATTATGAACAAAACCATAATATGTAAAATTTGCATAATCTGAATTACTTGTAATGTGTAAATTAGACAAATCGTTAATACAATAATCTAAATTTGCTGATTTAATATCATTTGTATTAAATATGTGATAATTATTTTTTGTTAAAATTATATAATCTCGTGTAACAGGCATTTTCACTTTACCTCCAGCACCACCTTGTGCAATATATTCTGGCTTAAGGTAACCTGGAACTAAACGCCAAGCATTTGTTAAATTCACATAGTTGGGAATAATTATACTATATTCAAATTTAGTTAATTTGGAATATATTTTTAAATTAACAGTTTTATTAACTTTTTCATAATGATTATTTGAAAATAAAACAGTAACAACATAATCTCCAGGAGTTAAATCTACATTATAAGCAACTCTTCCATTAGAATCTGTCATAAATTTATAATCATTATTATTAATAGAAAAAGTTATATTTTGACCAATTAATGGGCAATTATTACATTTAAGATAAGCGTACAGGTAATTTGTTTTATTATATTCACATGTTAAGTTGTTAATACTTAAATCAACTGGCTTTGGTTTAATAGTAATAGTGACTGGTTTGCTACAGGAATCATAACCTAATTTTGAAAATGAAACGGTTGCTAGATATGTGCCAGGTTCAGCTTTAATGGGGAAAAATACAAAACCATTGGAATTAGTTTTAGATATATTTGTTTCTCCATTAATATTAAAAGTTATGTCCTGATTAGATAATACTTCATTAATTGATCTTAAATTAACGGATAATTTGTTATTATCTCCATAATAGCAAGTTAAATCATTCACAGATAAAATTATAGGAATACTGTTGACATTTACCGATACACTCTTTTTACTTGTTACATAATTATTATTTGTAAATGTAATAGTTGTTGTGTATTTTTTGGGTTCTGCACTAATTGTTAATGTTGCAACTCCTTTAGAATCCGTTTTCTGATTATAGTTTTTACCATTAAAATTAAAAACAACAGTTTTATTTACAAGGGCGTTCCCATTTTTATCTTTTAGTGTCGCTTTTAACTTATTGTTGCCATCACCATATGTGAATGCAAGATTATTTGCGGTTAATGTTGTTGGCATTTTTTTTACTGTAACTTTTGCTGTTTTGCTGCTTGTTTGATATCCGCTTGCTTTGAATGTGAATTTCACGGAGTATGTTCCTGGTCCTTTTTGAACATTCCAACTGACGCAACCTTTGGAATCGGTTGTACGTGAGTAAGTTTTACCAGAATAATTTACTGTAATCTTTTTCCCAGTTAATGCTTTGCCATTTGAGTTTTTTAAATAAGCTTTAAGTGTTGTTCCGTCTTGGTAATACTTGGTCACATCTTTTGCAGTAATAATTGTTTTAACTGTAGAACTAGCTTTTTTTACAACATTACTGGGTTTCGCATTATTGTCTTGAATTTTAACATCGGATGAATTTTCAATTTTTTCATCAACATTATTATCATCTGATGAACCCTCTATACTATCAGAATAGATATCATCTGATTGATAATCAACGCTTAACGTATCATTTTCGACTGCATTGTCTGAAACTGCATAGGTGCAGTTTAAACAAATTATAAAACAAAAAAATATTAATATACATAAAAATTTATTTAAATTCTTCAAATTTACACTCCTTTATAATTGAATAGTAATAAAGTTTAATTTATTTATTTCAAGACATATATTTTTTTACGGATGGGATAATAATGGGGGAGTGTTAATTTTTTTGAAATAAGTCTGTATGGAAATTGATGCATTGGTGACAGTCAATTAATAATATTGATTGCAGGAGTTCTAAATCTAATATCTGCTCTGATAGAACTACTAACTGCAATCTTAAAAAATAGAGGGGAGTAAAAAAATTACTCCTCCACCTATCTTAAATTTTATATTTTTTTTATTTAAATTTTTACACACATCAAAAAAGGAGATAAAAACATGTTTGCAATATTCTCCTATAATCATTAAATGTTTTTGTAATATTACTAATAAAATATTGTAAAAAAATAGTTTCATGTTAATCTTGTAGAAATTATTGTTAGAAAAACTGGATTTGCTTCTAATGCTCCGTATTTGCTCCTTTTCAAAAAACTAGTTTCCGTTAATAAATGGTTGGTGTTAATATTATTTTAATTTGAAGGGGTGTTGAAATCGTTAATGCGAATATGTAATATTACATTTTTTATTATATTATTTATATAAATTAAATAATATAAATTAAATCATGACATTGCAAGATGAATTACAAATAAACATCGTGATGAGTAATTACAATCAAAGGAGTGGTAGCTATTCGGGAAACTATGATTACATCTATTTAGATAATCTGGCAAGTAGTTCTTATTCTAATCTTTTCAGAATTGACTTAAAAAACCTGAAAATCAAAACCCTAGACAAAACAGAATGTCATGCATTATACATTCCAGCATATGGTTCACAACCTGCAGCAATACTTGTGAGAATTCCAACAGGTAAGATCTCCCAAACTACAAAACTATTGCTGGATGTTTATGACAGATCAACTACATTCTCAAGCACTTTAACAACTGGTAATGATGTATTAATGTTTGATGCAAATTCTGATACATACTCACAATATTTCATGAATTACTCAGGTTTAAGTATCAACAATGACTCAACAGATAATGGCAGATTTTTAAGAGCCAGATTTGTTCCAAGCCTTGATGGTAGCTCTCCAACATCATTATTCACAACAGTTGCTTCAAGCCAATCATTATCAAACAATCGTGTTGTTATAGCAAGATTTAAAAGAATTTCCGGTTGTGTTGATGTTAATGATAATGCAACATATCATGGTTCAACAACGGGAAGTGTCATGATGCAAGTGGATGGAAGTCTCACAACCTATGGCATTGACACCAAATCAACCTCACTAAACTGGGCAGGCAGTGACAAAAGCTATCTGATGTTTAACGGAGCTAAAACTTTAGTTCAGGTTTCATCATGGGACGCTTACAATCAGGGAAGTGACACAAACGGAAGCTATAAACAATATCATATTCACGGAAGAGTAGGAACTGGTTTTTCATCAAACAGTGATTATCTTGAGGGGTTCAGCAGGAACAATCCAACCAAAATTTATGACAGTAATTTCGCTGAAGTTGAAATAGCTCCGACATTCTTTGCAACAACAGAATTTGAAGAATACAACTATGTTGATTTGAAGTGGATGTTAATCTTCCCGTCACCATTGTTCGCAGCTAATGGAATTCCGGAAGTAACAGTAACGGAGAAAGATACCAAAACTGGAATTAGATTATATAAAGGTGAACATGAATATCCAAAAGCTTATAAAGGCAGTAAGCTATTGTGGGATGCTGATGATGAGTCAATGGACAATACTGGACTATACATTCCAGATAAAATTATAAACAAAGATTGGGATTGGGTGTTTTAAATGATTGATGAGTACAGAGAAACAATTGGGCATAATCGTGGATATCCAACAGGATTAAGCCATGAAGAAAAGATGGATGTAATAGCTTGTCTTTTAGATGAGGGCGAGAGGTTCTATGTTAATGAGGAGCATACTGCATGGATATCTGAAAACCAATGCAGAGTTGGGGAAATGGTGACATTGGATGAATCCTCAACAATGGAACATACAATTGTTAGGAAAGCAAAGGAAGGTGACTTGGCTTTTGGATATCTGTTAGGTAAAGTTCAAGTTCGTTCTTCAGGACATACGCTAGTTACTGTTGCTGTGCTTGGTGATGTTTTCAGATTAAAACTCAAAAGACCAGCTCCTGCAGATATATTGCCGAACACAAGAATCTACATTGATAAAGACGGAGAATGCAATCCAGTCGAAGGCCATGATTTAAGACTGCTTTCCATTGTCAACCTGGCCGAAAACGAACATACGGAATACATCAGAGTATACAGGCAAATGTCTGAAATCGAAATGTATCCGGAATCTCAGAACTGTATTGATCTTGCTGACTGTTCCTTTGAACAGGATGAAATAACTCACGTGGTAAACATGATTGTACCAACTGAATCCAACATTATGGCTCAGGCCAATTATGTCAAGGATGCTGATGGAGTTACTTATTGTGAGCTTCCGGATGTAGCTATTGTCAATAACGTCAGGTTCGTATGGGAGGACAACAAGCTGTACATGGAATGGGATGGTTGTGATGATGGGGAGAATGTATACTTTATATAAAATAAATAATAAATTATATAATAAAATATATAATATAAGATATAATATTATAATGAGGTTTAAATCATGACTATAAGGAAACTTGTCGGAACATTGGAAAACAAATGACCATACATTGACCAGGTAACAGGCCATTGGTTCTATTGGAACGGTACCAAATACGTTGACAGTGGTTATCCTTATGCTGTTAAACCAGTTATCCAATTTAAAATCGAAGATGGAATACTATACTATTCAATTACTTGGGAGGCACAATGAAATACATCAAATACTTTGAAACGATTGAAGAGTACGAAGAATGGATGAATGAAGCTGATAATGCTGAAAAGGCATATGAAAGTGAAGAAAAGATTTGTGTTGACGGAGTAATCCTCAGCCATACCAACAAAGCATTTGAAGGTGATAAATGATGATTTATGAATGGATAGAAAGAAACAGAAAGGACATTGACATATTAACTTCATTTCTGGTCACTGTCATTCCGATTGTAATGTTATATTCTGAAGCTTTAGGAATTACTGAAAATACCATACCATACTGCATTTGCATGATTGTGTTAGGAGTAGCTAGTCATTATGCAAGCCGTGTAAGAGGCGAAGGTGATGTTGAGCACGCAAAAAAACAAGCTAAAAGAGTATTGGGATACCCTGAAGAAAAATAAACTCCTATGGAGAATAATATTAAGCTGATAATTATGAAAAATTTAAAAAAGAAAATTGTTATCTGCAACTTTACCAAAACAATTTCAAGTGCTGTTTTAACCGCAATCGCCAGCAACATCATAATGGATAATGCAACAAAGTATGCTTTAATGGAAGGACTTTTACCATTTGCTTTAGCCATTACCATTGTAGCATTAATCGACTTATATCAGTATAGATGTGAGAAATCAGATAAGGTAACAATTGATGATTTGGAAGAAAGACTCAGGAAACTGGAGGACAATACCAATGAAAGGTAAAATCCTCATTGCAGTTCCAACATTCGAAAATATTAAACCTGAATGCTTTAAAGCTATATTCAATTTAACAAATCCTGCAGGTTACAATCTGTATTTCGATTATGTTAAGGGCTATGACTGTGCACGTGCAAGAAACGAAATAGCAAAGCTATCACTTAACTATAACTTTGACTACGTGCTGATGATAGACTCAGACGTTAAAGTTCCAAAAGATACATTAATTAAGCTATTGGAATGTGAGGCAGATATTGCTCTTGGATGGTACTACAAGAAAAGAACCGTTAATGATCAGACGGTTATTTTCAATTTCGGAAAAGATTACACAGATGAAAACATGATCTATGGAAAAACATTACTGGAAGCTATTGATCCATTTGACATTAAAGGCGGAGGACTGGGAATAGCTCTCGTTAATGTTAATGTCTTCAGGAAGATGGAATATCCGTATTTCAGATATGTAATCTACGATGATGATACCGTACTTTCTGAAGATTTATATTTCTGCACAGAGGCCAGAAAAAATGGAATAAATATCAAATGCAATCCGAACGTTAAAGCAAACCACATATATGAGGTGAGTATTTAATGACAGACCAAATCGTTTTACTGGAAGCAAGTAAAGAAGTCACAACTTTTTTACTGGATGATGGAATGTATCATCAAAGGAAGTAATTACCACAACAGGCCAGAACATCGGCTATGAATACACCAATAAACTTTATCCTGAAGATACAGTAACCATTTCAGACAAATCCGAAATCGGAAAAGAAATGGTTAAAAAATATGTTGCAGGCTCAGATGAAACACCAATAGGAATAATCGTTAACGACTCAGTGGTAATGACAAACGGACAACGCAAAGCCAGTGTGTTAGTGTTAGGTCAGCTATACAGACTCAAGCTGGCAAGCGGAGTTACTGACATTTCGCCGGCAGATAAAATCAAACTGGGTGAGAACGGAGCCGTTAAAGACTCCTCAGGTGAATTTCTTGCACTTCATCCTGTGGAAGATTCTGATGAATACAATTACGTTAACTGCTTTAAATTAGCAGGTGCAGGAGGTTCCGGTCAAAAAGGTGATACTGGAGATACTGGACCTGCAGGACCTAAAGGCGATACTGGAGATACAGGTGCAGACGGTGAAAGCATCGAGGTTTATAAGGATTCTGTACATAGGCAAATAACTTTCACAGGAAGTGAATCAACTGCCGTAATTGGCTTTGACGAAATATCTGGACCAAAAGGAGATACTGGAGCTAGTGGTGTTAAAGGCGATACTGGTGATACTGGCCCTGCCGGACCAGTTAATCTTGCAAGTTCTTTAGACACAACAGACACAACCAATGCAATCAAGAACGCACCGGTAGCTACAGCTATTGAGAATATCCAAACTGCCATAGGAACAATAACATCCACACAAACAGCTAACTTGAATTTATTGGGGAGCTAGATTAAAATGACTTTTACACCGCCAGACCTTTCAGAAGTTCTAACAAAAGAACAGACAATGAATTCAAGACTGACAACCTGCCAAAGCAATTTAAGAAGTATATTGACAAAAGAGGAAATCGGTTACACTCAGGGAGATGGAGTTATTCCATTAATCCGAAAGCTGCCGATTCCACAATTGGCAAGCCTCGGCGTTAATACGTATAATAAATTTTCAACAGGTGCAAATCTTCCTGCTGTCATTACTGCCAAAGACACTGACGGAAATGAAATGGCAAACGTTAATGTTAATGTATATAGAATAGATGAAGGCTCCTATGGTGATGTGGCAGTAACATCTTTAGGAACAGTAACAACCGGTAATGATGGTACTGCTACTGTCAGTGTTCCTATGCCGAATGATAAGGGATATTTCACAGTTCAGGCAAGAGCCGGAAACATTATTGGTAAAGATATTGGAGCATATTGCACTACCGCACTAAATGCCGATGACACATCATATTCAACATTTTCAATATTCTATGATACAAGTGCAGGAGGGGATGTGGAAGTAATGGAAGCTGAAAATTGGGGAGAGGGATTTGTTGATGTCGTAACTTCTTCTCATGCAGGATACAGTGGAAATTACTTTGGAATCAAATTCACAGATTTAGGCAGCTTCGATAAAACAACAGTTAAAGACCACAGGTTCATTGCAATATTGTCAGACCGTGGCAATGGAACAAAAACAGATTTCATGGCTTTCGGATTAGCTTTCAATATTGATTCATGGGCTAATTTAGGAATCTGTGCAGGTGCCAAATACTGGTATGGTGACGGAACAGGAAGTGCAGGATACAGATAGGAATATGTCAATATATCATATATGTCTTCACAGGACGACGGATCACCAGAAAGTGCAGGCAAAAAATTCTATGATACCAATATCGAAAGCGGGTACGCTTATGCAACTGTGGCTGATGAATATGCTGACGACCCGACAGTTCAATATCCAAACAGTTATACCAGACACGGTGCATGGTCTTTTAATCCGGATAATCTGCCTTCAGGCACAGCTTATCCTGCAATCATATTCAACAAATCAGCCAGCAGCTGTTATAGAAGTTTAAGATTCTACGGTATAGGAGTGATATAATGAGCATAGCAAGCAATGTAATAGATGAAAACTCAAAACTGGGATTGGCCAGAACATTAATGAGAGAGAAACTTGCAGCCAACGGAATTTACTATAACAATCAGGACAGTATATTCCAGCTTGTTAGAAGATGGAACCTGAAATATGCTGATGTCAGTTTCAACACTCCATACTCCAGTGAGATTTATGCAGGAGCAGAAATTACTGTGGGAGCAACAGTAACCGACTCATCAACTGACGATCCAATTTCAGGAATGCCAGTAACTGTAATTTCAGGAGGTCAAACCTATAATATCCTAACAGATAGTAACGGTGAAGCCTCAGTAACATTGACAGTTGGCGAAGCGGGTTCAACATTTTCAGGAACAGTTTATGCCGGAAGAGACAGTGACGATTGGAGTTTTGATGTACCTGCCTTTCCAGAATTTTCAGATTACGTAGATTATGGAGATACAGGATTATATGATATAGTTAAATATCCATCAGACATTACACATTCATTTGAAATTGTGGAAGTAAGCTATACTGGAAATTATGACTTATCAAAACAGACAACAGCCGCAAGCGTCGTAATGGCAATACCAAAAGTATATTCAAACGGTATTGGAGGGACAAACGGAATTCATATTGAGCTGGCCTTGCGCCAGAAAAAGGACAGCAACCAGGGATGGGGAGATGCAATAGCTTTAGTCAATTCCAAATCATTAAACCATTACAGAGATACTAAAATCCTGGAACTGGGTGCCTATCCCGCTAAGAAAGGACTTAAATATTCCACATCCGACCATGTAGTAAGAGATGTTAATGTTTCATCCGGACAGCTGACATTGGATTCTCAACTGTATTATTTTGATTTGTATTATGATAACGGATATGTTAAAGCTACAATAAGACATCAAGCTACAAATGATTTCACATATGAAGCTGACATTTCTGATAAGATAACATTTGATACATTCTATCCTGCAGTAATGATTTACGATGCTGGAGGACACATTCAATGGGAAAGCATGGACGTGGAGCCATGGACACATGAGGAGGAATAAAAATATGGTAGAAACAGAATGGATAGCAATTGGAAGAGTAACAGGAGATACAGGATCCAAAGGTGATACAGGAGTTGGAACAACAATAAAAGGAAGCTATGATTCATTAGAAGAACTGATAGCTGAACATCCAACCGGTAATGATACAGATGCATATTTAGTGGATGGTAACTTTTATTTCTGGAACGGCAGTCAATGGGAAAACGCAGGAAGCATAAAAGGTGAAACGGGACCTGCAGGGCCCAAAGGGGATACAGGTGATAAAGGTGATAAGGGAGATACTGGTGCGACAGGTAGTAAAGGAGACAAAGGCGATACTGGAGCAACTGGTGAAAAAGGACAACAAGGACCTAAAGGAGATACTGGAGATACAGGAGCTACTGGCGATACTGGACCGGCCGGGGCAAAGGGGGACACTGGAGCTACTGGTACTGCTACTACTATTAAAGGTTCGTATACTACTTACCTGGAACTAATAGCTGCACATCCAACCGGTAATGATGGAGACAGCTATTTAGTAAACGGTTCCCTTTATGTTTGGCTTGATAATACTTGGGATAATGTAGGAAATATAAAAGGAGAAAAAGGAGACACAGGAGCAACTGGAGATAAAGGAGATACTGGTGATACCGGTGCTAAAGGAGACGCTGGTGAAACAGGACCTAAAGGTGATACGGGTGTTGGTAGTGATGAAGAAGCTGGATGGAAACTGCCAGTTGATGAAATAAGAACTACAAACACATTACCTACAGGTGTTAGTGCAGGTTATCGTGTAGCTATTGTCACTAGCTCAGTCATGGCCATTAAAGAGTATAACGGAAGTTCATGGGATACAGAATCTCTTGATTCATATTCAGTAATACCATTAAAACATTTTGGAGGAATACAAATGTATTTGGCAAAATCAACAGGACCAGTATACATGGGTGTTGAATATGGTGTATTTGGTAAATTCCGCTTTATGACTCAGTCAGCATATGATGCATTAAGTAGCTATGATGAGGATACAATTTATTTTGTAAGAAGTTCATAAGTGATAGTATGGAATTGTCAGATGAAATATTAACTGAGATTAGCTATGTTCAAATGTCAAAATACCGAATTAAAATAATGAAAACTTTGGAGGGTGATGTTAAAATACCCACAGTAATTGCTAAAGACTCTGGGATTAAGACAAATCATATTTCAAAAGTTCTTGCGGAGTTAAAAGCACATGAGCTAGTTGAATGTATTAATCCAGAAGTTAGAAAAGGCAGGTTGTATAGATTGACTGATAAAGGTGATGAAATAGTTAGGGGATTAAAAGAAGAATAAATTTATTGGTATGCTTTGGATCTATCTTCAATACGTCCAATGTATACACAGTTATCAACTACTTTAAAACAAATCCTATAATTTCCTTTTCGCGCCCGTTTATATTTAGGATAGCGTTTTACTTTTTTATAACGAATGTCTTCAGGGTTTTTTACAATTTCTCCTAATTGTTCACGGATTATTTTATAGGCAATTGGATTTTTCTTTTTATAATTTTTCAATTGTTTTAAAGCAGAGTGCTTAAATTCAAGTTCCATATTAATCATCTAGGTAAGCGTCAAGTTCATCTAATGAAGAAAAGTGAACTCCTTCTCCTTTTTCAAATTCTTTATCTGCTTCAATTAAATCTTTGATTTCCTGATACTCTTCATAATCATCTAAAACTTTGGAAATGATGTCATTAAATGAATCATTTTTATGGCCGATGTCTGCTAATCTTTCATGATTTAATAAACTGACTCTGATAGATTTTGTTTCCATTTTATATCACCAATTGTATGTTTGTTCTTGGATGTATATAAAGTTAACACAGTATACAATGTATACATTATCAACAAGGATTTAAATTACACTCTATAATTATATCAAAAACAAAGAATTTCACTTCATATTTGTTTTTAAAATATACATAGGTCATATCTGTTTCAATAACATTTTAATATAACTCTATTGTATTATTCCTATTCTATCAGTTATTTTTGATTTTTAATCATTAATGCAATCCTCACTAAATTTTAAAAAAAATAGCTATAATATAGTGATATTTATATATTATAAGTAATAAATTACATAATAAAGAATTTAAGTGGAGGACATATTTAATGGCAGATTCAATTATTTTACTTGAAGAGAGAAAAGAAGTTACAACTTTCTTATTGGATGAAGGTACCATCACTGCAACTACTGTAACAACTCCAACCGGAGAAACTCCAGGATATGAATATGCTGGAGACAAAGTTAAAGTTGATGATGCGGTAACATTATCAGCTAACTTAGATATTGGAAAACCAACTGTTAAAAAATATACTGCTGCTGAAGGTGAAATCATTTTAGGCATTGCAGTTAACGATCCGGTTACCATGACTGGCGGCAGAAGAAAAACCGCAATATTGGTATTAGGTCATTTATTCAGATTGAAATTAGCCTCAGGTTTGTCAAACATTGCCGTTAATGATAGGATAGCTTTAAGCAGTACTGGAGCCATCAAATCTCAAGACGGTGAGTTCATTGCAATGCATCCTGTGGAAAGTTCAGACGATTACAATTACATTGAAGTATTCAGACCATACGATATAACCTAAATGGAGGATAATTAATAATGATTACAAAGGGAAATGATACCAAAGTACAAAATGAGGTAATAGCTCAAACTATTACTGATGAATCAGCTAAAAGATTAAGATTAGCAAGGCTATTTCTAAAACAGGAAATCAAGGAAAATTCTGATTACTATACTTACTTCAGACAGAACATCAATCTTGATGAAGCTATTAAACGTGGCCTTTTGGGTGAGGCAAAAGACCTTGTGCCTGGTGCATCACTTCAGGAATTAAACATAAGAAAACCTGTAACTGACACAATCAGCATTGATACGGTAGGTGGTGTCTTAAACGTCAACAAGGATGTTTTTGACAGTGACAGAATATCCTTTGAGGACTTGCTTGCAGATGTAGCAACACTCATCGCCAACAAGATTGAATACAACATCTACGACACCATCGTCAGCTCACCTAAGGTTCCGAAATACAATACAACTCAAACCGAAGACACCATGGAGGCATTTGGCCAGTTCGTCATCAAGGCACAGGAAGCATTCAAGGGAAAATCCGGTGCAGGTGCTGATTTGACAATAATGGTCGAGTCATACAGGACATTAAGCTACATCAAACAGTTGGCTTATGTATCAAACAAGTCAGTGCAGCCTATAGAAGAGATACAGGCTTACTATGGTGTTGACAACATTGACTTTTTGGGAACAACCCATGCAGATGGCGGATCAATGCTCGGCGAAAAGGACTACATTGCATTTGACATCAGAAACGCTCCATTGACAGTACTTTATTCCAAATCTTCAGGAACCACTGTTGCGCCGATTACCTCTGATCCTGAAATTGCTGACTTCTATCCAATCATTGAAATCATGAGAAAGGACATCTATGATGAGCTTCCGCAATACACAAAGCTCTTCATACAAAGTAAAGTTGGAGTATTGTTAAATAAACCGCATCTTGCACTGACAGGTACATGCAGACCATAGGAGGAATAATTAATGCTTACAAAAGGAAATAATGCTAAAGTTCAAGACGAAGTAATGGCACAGATTGTAGCCGATACTTCAGCCAAATGGATGAAATTCACAAGACTTATTCCAAAGCAGGAAATCGAGGAAAACTCTCAATACTACACTTACATGTCCCAAAGAGTCAACATCGATGAAATAATCGACAAGGGACAATTGGGTGAAGCTAAAGACATTGCACCTGGTGCAACTTTGCAGGAGCTGAACGTGAGAAAGCCTGTCAGCGACACAGTATCCATTGACACTATCGGTGGTGTTTTGAATGTTTCCGCTCAGATGCTTGACTCCAATCTAATCAGCGTTCACGACATGCTGCAGGATGTTGGCATTCTCATAGGCAGAAGTATAGAACAAGCTGCTATTAACATGATTTTAAACAATGATAAAGTGCCGACTTATAATTATACTGCCGGTGATGACAGTGGAGTTACAATCCTTAAGGCTCAGGAAAAGTTCAAGGAATCAGCCGGAAGCTACTGCAACTTAAACAGCATGGCTGTCAACTACAAGTCATTGACTACATTAAAATCAGACATGTTTGCCAACAACAAGAAAGTTGAACCAATTGAGGTCATCAAATCATATTATGGTGTTGATAATATTGATTTACTGGGAACTGCCGTCTGTGATGGAGGATCTGAAATCGATGATAAGCTCTATATTGGAATGGACTACCAGAATCCCGGCATGAAACTTCTGTACTCAAGAATTTCAGGAACAACCGTTGCACCCCTTGGACCTGACGGAGATGTATATGATTTCTATCCATTGATTGAATTCATGCGTAAGGACATCCGTGATGAACTACCGATGTATACAAAGCTTTTTATACTCACCTCAGTCGGTGTTTTGATGAATGCACCTAACCGTATAATTAAAGGTAAATTCAGAGCATAATTTAACTCTAAATCTTTGATAAGTGGGGAGGATTCCCCGCTTCAACTATTTATTTATTAAGTAGCTATATTATATAATAGGAGCTATAAACATGAAATTATTTTTAGATAGTGAAAATTCGTGTGCGACTACAATAACAGTCAAAGGTAAAGAAATAACTTTATTGTTAATTGAATCAAGTATATTAATTGATAGTTCTCAAATAGCCAAGATTTTTGACAAGAAAGAAAAGACTGTAGCTACTAAAGTCCAGAAATCCGGATTGGAGAAATATGAAACTGAAAATGTGAAAATATTAAAAAGTTATGGGTTGATGAATCCAGATGCAGTCAAACCAAGACCATTCTATGATTTAAGACAAATGTTGGAAAAACCAGCCCATTATTATTTCAAAAAGGAAAATGAGTTGGATTTGATTGATGTTATTGTCAGGGTAGCTATTGGAAAGCATCGTGAGTGGGTTCATAACAGAGGCATTGATTAAGTTTAAGGCTTTGTAGAAATCCTTATTTTTCTTGAATTTGTGTTGTTCTGTAAATGTTGTAAATTGTGTTTTTGAGTTTTGTTTCTTTATTGGATAGTTGTAGACTTCTGCTTCTATTGGTTCCATTGAATATTCTTTTGATTACACTAAATATTGATTCTACATTATTTCTTCGGGAATATATTTCTTTTTGGAATGTATTTTTACTTTTTAACCTGTAATGTCCGTTTTTTGCTCTGGATTTTAATGGTATTTGATCTTCTGCTTTTGCTTCTTCATTTATGCATTTTCTGATGAGTTCAGTATCATATGCTCTATCTGCTAGTATGTATTTTGGGTTATATTTCTTTATGTTTCTTATTGCTGCGATTGCGAATCGTGTGTCGAATCTTGGGCCTCTTTGGGCTGCGAAATGAAGTATTAATCTACTTTCTACATCAATTGAAATATGGTTTTTTACGTAGCTTTTTCGTTCTTTTCGTCTTATTATTGCGTAATATTTGTCTGCATAGTCGTTAGTAAATCCACTTCCATCTAAAGCAATTATTTCACCATCAATTTGATTATTCAGTAATATTTGTTTGTTTAATTCTTGTAATATTGATGTTGGCAGTCTTTGGAAGAATTTCTGGAGTGTTGTATAATGTGGAACCTTTTTTAAGTGCAAATATTTCTGTATTTTATCAGATAATTCTAATAAATCAGTTATCTGCCTATAAGTGCTTCGCGTGTAGATTTTTACTGCTAAAAGTGTGAATAATGCAGGTTGTGTGAAGTCATGCTTTGAAAAATAGCTTGAATATTTATTTAACACAATTTTTGAGTATTTAAATGTAAATTTAATGAATTTTAACAGTTTATTTGGCTTTATGTCTTTGTTTATTTCTTTAATTTTTTTGAGTGCTGGTTTTTCGAAACCAAAATCCGAAAGATTTAATTGCTTTGAAAACAAAATACAATTTGGAGAATGAGTATTTTCAGTGTTCATATTAATATTTATTCTCCATTTTACTATATATAGTTATATGAAGCTTATTTTTTTAATCAATGTGTAATTTCAACTGTAAAATTAGATTACAAACTTTT
>JAQXTL010000010.1 GCA_029219465.1 Methanobacteriaceae archaeon
GCAAATAAAAATAAAATTGCAATCACAACAGATTTAGATAAAAAATATGCCTCAATTATCCCAAAATTAGGTTTTAAACATCAATTATGTATTTTTCATACTAAAAAAAAGTTTAAACAAACAATTAAAAACTTTTAAAGACAAAAATCGCATTTCAGACGAAGAATATCAAGAACGTCATAAACAACTGAAAATGATCAAAGATTTATTCGATTTAAATGATTATAATGAATTCAAAAATGAAGTACAATCTTTAATTTATCGTAAAAGATGATTTTCATCCAATTATTTATAAAATAATCAGAAAATCAATCACTCCACGATATAAAAGCTTCATTTATCACTTAAAAGATAAGAAAATTGAAAAGACAAGTAACAAAATTAAAAATGCTTTCCAAAAAACAATGCCAAAATCAAGAAAACGAACATTCAAGACTAAACAAGGCGTTTTAAAACGAATCTATCGCAGGGATCTCATTTGGAATGACAATCGCAAAAAGGATTTTGAAAATCAACAAAGTTTTTGAAAGAGTCATTAACACATTATTTTATTATCTAAATTATATAAAAAATATAATAAATAAGATAATATAAATTATAGTATATGTCAGATGATAATATTAGCTGGACAAGTTTTTGCCAGGCAATGAACTCAATATGCTATTGGCTTGTCCAAAACAAAAAGAAATTTAAGAAACGTGAATACTATCAGATACTAACATTAAAAGGCAGCTGCTCAGATATAGAAAAGAAAGCAAAGAAATTAGGTTCAGACAAGCTGGTTGCGATGTATACAATGGCTGCAATCAAAGATAATACATCATTGGATTTCCTTCCAAATTATGTCATGTTAAAGAACGGAACAAAAATAGATAAGGCTGAATATGTGGACATGGCCATAAGAGTGGAGGCATACATCAGGGCAAACGGAAGGATTCCTGCAATCGTCTACAGAATGTCAAAGCTTCCGGATTACAAGGATTCCACAATGAAGCTATTTACTAAAACATTCAACTTCAAAGGAAATACCATTGATGAGGCTTTAGCCATTATAGCAAAGAAGAAATTATACAGCAAATACTTTGATTCACAAAAAACAGACAAGAAAACAATCAATGATGCTAGTCAGGGAAAAGGCTCCAATTGTGTGGACTGGGGACAAGTATATTATAGAATTGCCAAAAGCTTAGGTTATGATGTTCAGTTTGTCCATGTCAGATGCAGAGTTTCAGGAACCGGTCATATCAGATTAAGATTGAAACATAAAAAGCATACTGGAGGGAACTGGATTAATCGTGATCCTGCTGCAGTTGCAGATACAACTTCAGGTAATGTACGACCCATCTGGTGTGAAAATGGAAATGTAATAGCTATTGATCCGTCATGGATTTTTACAGATTTGTATAACCGTTAATGTTATTGTTAACACTTTTTATTTTTTTCATTTAACAGAAGTCGTTAGTTATATAAAGTTTTATATGATATTGTGGTAATAAATAAGTAATAGAAGTATTTAAAATTGGTCTTAAATCATGAATGTATTAAACTTAATATGCCATAGAAAACCTGAAAGAAGTTTTTTTATTAAGGGACATCAATTTCCAGTTTGTGCTAGGTGTACAGGATTTTATATTTCTTTAATAATATATTTCACTTATGTCTATTATTTCTATGTAGATTATAATATCTATTTAATTGCATTTGCAATTTTGTTATTAATTCCATCAGCAATTGATGGATTCACCCAATTTTTTGAATATAGGGAAAGTAACAATGTACTAAGATTCACAACTGGTTTATTGGGCGGTTTAGGTTTGGGGATATTAGTAAAAGCATTGAAATACTTCATCTATCTAAAAATGAACGGAGGCATTTAATTGAGTTTCTTAGATGATTGGAAAGAATGGAGTACGCCAAAAAAGGCAATATCTATTATTGCTGTTTGTTGTGTTGCAGTATTCATCATTGCTATGATTGGAGGTTCAACATCTCCCGATAAAAACACTAGTGAAGATGATGTAAATAAACTTAACTTAGTCGATACAGCTGATGTAAAATTGGACGCAAATTCTTTACTGATTGATGGTAAAAATGTTGCAACTGTCGAAGAATATAATGATAGTAGTGCTATTGATGATAAAATATTATCCAAGGATAATGGAGCAATTATTAAACAAATTACTGCTTCAGGAGCTAGTGAAGTAACTAGTATGGACAACCCAGATGATGTTTATGAATTCTTAACAAATAGTGGAATGTACTATACTTTTGGTAAAGACGGTAAAACATACATTGTTACTATTAATGAAGATAATTGGAATGGAAACATGTTATCTGAAATGGATAAATTCTGTTTAGAAAATGCCAAATAGATAAAACTATTTTATCTATTTTATTTTTTTTATTTTTGAAGTGGAAAATGTGGAGAAAATATTATGAAACATGAAAAATTAATTCTATTGTTGATTATCCTTGGAATTTTCATGAGTGCTAGCATTGTTTGCGCTGTTGACTACACATCATTAAAAAATCCTAAAGACTTTAAAGTTTTTGATAAAGATGGAGTCTCTGAAAAAGAAACTGATGACAGAGTTAAATTAACTGTTGTTCCTATTAATGATGATATCATCAAGTATATGACTGGTAATGGGGAGAAAAATGACGGCAACATATATAAATATGTTGATTTTGGTTACAGTGCAAAAGATGATAAATTTGGTTATGAAGGATATACTGAAGTCGTAGATATTGAAGATGAACAATATGTTGTAAGCGTATTGTTTGATTCAAAAATGTCTCCTTCTGAAGAAATTGAATTTTTAGATGTACTTAATGAATTTAATAAATTGAATAATCTTAAACCCGTTGCTGTGGAATAGTGTTACATTAATGTAACACTTGTTTTATATTTTTATAATAATACCTTGTTTTTTATATATTTATTTTCTTAACTTGATATGAATTTTTTAAATCATAATCTATGTTAATTAACATTATTAAATTATTAACCAGATAATTTTATATAATTGAAATAATAAAATATTATATTAATTATTATATACGGGTTGTAATAGATATGGCCAATATTAATAATACATCTTCCTACATGGCGGAAGATAAAAAGCAAATTATCAAAGAGTCCAACTATACCTTTAGGGATGCTCTTGAAGTTTCAGCTTATCTAATTGAGACAGGTAAGTTTGAAAGGTTCTACAAGGAAATGCAAATCCATGATCTTCAAAAGGAACTTGACGAAATGGGTGATGAAGAATAAAACTTCAAAAAACGTATCTCACGTATATAACTCTTTAAAAGAAACTGTTTTTCATAAGTGAAAGTAATATTTATTATTACTTTTATATTTTTTTTCTAATAAAATTTTATATATAATACATAATAAATATATGTATTATGGACTCTTTCAAAAACTTTGTTGATTTTCAAAATCCTTTTTGCGATTGTCATTCCAAATGAGATCCCTGCGATAGATTCGTTTTAAAACGCCTCGTTTAGTCTTGAATGTTCGTTTTCTTGATTTTGGCATTGTTTTTTGAA
>JAQXTL010000011.1 GCA_029219465.1 Methanobacteriaceae archaeon
ATTCTTTTCTCAATTAATTAACACTATAAATCTAACACAATCTGGTTAGTTAGTGCCAGTTAGGGTTACTTATGCACGGAAAAAACAAAATTATTTTTCCCCTTCACATCAATTTCAAAACGAAACAATGCTGCACTAATAAGAAAATACATAAAGTATTAAGTGGACCCACCGGGATTTGAACCCGGGGCCTCTGCCTTGCAAGGGCAGCGCTCTCCCAGTCTGAGCTACGGGCCCATAAGTTAGTTTTGTAGAAACTGATAAACAGTTCAATTGTGTACATCTATCCATTACACACAAATTAATATTAAGTATTAGGAGGTGATCCAGCCGCAGGTTCCCCTACGGCTACCTTGTTACGACTTCACCCTCCTTAAAAAACCTAGATTCGAATATAACAAAACACTACATCCTCATCCAAGCCCTTTTTGGGTGGTGTGACGGGCGGTGTGTGCAAGGAGCAGGGACGTATTCACCGCGCAATAGTGATACGCGATTACTACACATTCCAGCTTCATGAGAACGAGTTACAGTCCTCAATCCGAACTACGACTAAGTTTAGAGGATTACCTCCACCTTTCGGTGTCGGAACCCATTGTCTTAGCCATTGTAGCCCGCGTGTTGCCCAGAGGATTCGGGGCATACGGACCTACCGTCGTCCACTCCTTCCTCCTATTTATCATAGGCGGTCCCCTTAGTGTGCCCATCATCCAAAAAAGGATAAGCTGGTAACTAAGGGCGTGGGTCTCGCTCGTTGCCTGACTTAACAGGACGCCTCACGGTACGAGCTGACGGCGGCCATGCACCTCCTCTCAGCTAGTCAAGCAAAGTCATCAACCTGGCTATCATACAGCTGTCGCCTCTGGTGAGATGTCCGGCGTTGAATCCAATTAAACCGCAGGCTCCACGTGTTGTGGTGCTCCCCCGCCAATTCCTTTAAGTTTCAGTCTTGCGACCGTACTTCCCAGGCGGCGGACTTAACAGCTTCCCTTCGGCACTGAAGCAGCTCAAAGCCACCCCAACACCAAGTCCGCATCGTTTACAGTTAGGACTACCCGGGTATCTAATCCGGTTCGCGCCCCTAACTTTCGTCCCTCACCGTCAGAACCGTTCCAGTTAGACGCCTTCGCAACAGGCGGTCCTCCCAGGATTACAGAATTTCACCTCTACCCTGGGAGTACCTCTAACCTCTCCCGGTCTCAAGTCTAATAGTATCTCCAGCAATTCCCACAGTTAAGCTACAGGATTTCACCAGAGACTTATTAAACCGGCTACGGACGCTTTAGGCCCAATAAAAATTGCTACCACTAGAGCTGCCGGTGTTACCGCGGCGGCTGGCACCGGTCTTGCCCAGCTCTTATTCCAAAAGCTTTTTACACTAAAGAAAAGCCATCCCGTTAAGAATGGCACTTGGGATCCCCCCGTCGCGATTTCTCACATTGCGGAGGTTTCGCGCCTGCTGCACCCCGTAGGGCCTGGAACCTTGTCTCAGGTTCCATCTCCGGGCTCTTGCTCTCACAACCCGTACCGATCAAAGGCTTGGTAAGCCATTACCTAACCAACTACCTAATCGGCCGCAGACCCATCCTTAGGCGAAAAAACATTTAAACAAAAAACCATTACAGGAATAATTGCCTATCCAGTATTATCCTCAGTTTCCCAAGGTTATCCCGGTCCTAAGGGTAGGTTATCCACGTGTTACTGAGCCGTACGCCACGAGTCTAAACTCGTTCGACTTGCATGGCTTAATCGAATCCCAATAGCAGTAGCATCTGCCAGGATCAAACAGAATTGAACACATAACAGATCATAATAAGATTGAAATTATGAAGTACGCTAAAAAATATAGACGAGTATACACATAAATTTGAAACAAAATAAATTGTAACTAATTCACCACATCTACAAAACTAACATCATACTTGAGATAATTCAAGTACTCATAAATTGTATCGCTATATGTGGAATGCAACCATCATAGTAATAATTGTTCCATACAATAATACTTAGGTCATCGCCATATAACACATAGCACATCTATTAGACAGAGAGATTTTACTAACAAAATCAATTATAAAATATTGCAATATATTTTGAAAAATTAAAATAATAACTTAAAACAAAATTTTTAAAAAAATAAAAATTATAATACTTTATTTTTTGAAAATAAAAATTTTAAAATAGCTTTAGAAAATAAATTTTTTGAAAAATATTATTATTAAAAAAGTTAGATGAAATAAAAAAATAAAATTTTTAAAAAAAAAATAAGAAAAAAATAAGATTTAATGATTATTGTGAAATTTTTTTGCGAATAACAGTAATGATTCTGGTTAAACTTCTATGCATCTTAATTCCATACTGTTCAATAATCTCAAATCCTACTTCTTCAGCAATAGGATGTAAATCTACATAGTGAGGACTTGCCATACATAGATAAGCATCATCTCTCATATTATCATATATAGATTTGAAAAATTCATTAAATATATCATCTCCTTCAATATCTCCAGTGGATGTAGAAATACCATAAGGAGGGTCAGTAACTACACTAGCTACTTTTTCATACATTTTAAGTTCACGTACATCAAGATTAAATGTTCTATAATCAGTGATTCCATAATAATCCAAATTAATTGAAGTTCCATTTTTCATTTTCCAGTAAATATCTGAACCAACAACCTTACATCCAATTAATCCTGCTTCAATTAGAATACCACCAGTTCCACAAAATGGATCAAGTAAAAGTTGACCTTCTTTTACTCTTGATAAATTAACCATACACCTTGCTAGTTTTGGACTCATTGAACCTGGATAGAAGAAAGGTCTTTTATGTGGTTTGCTTTCTTCAAAGTGTTTTTTGTTTAGTTTAATTCTCTCAATTGCAATATAAACATCACTTTGATGAACAACAACACGAACTAAAGAATTAGGTTTTGTTAGATTAACCTTAATATTTTCACAATTAGCAAGAATTAAAGAACCTGATTTTCTCTCTGTTGCAACGGTATCAATGTCAGTATGAAATCTTTTAACACGAACAGCAAAGGTTTCATTAATATAATCTGACCAGTCAATAGCTGACATACATTCATCAAAATCATCAACAGTAGTTGTTTTTATAAGTTCATGCACTTCATGAGTATATCCTAATCTTCTGGTTAAAATTTCATAATAGGAATTAATATCCTCTTTAGAAATATTTTTTAAAATAACTAAACCTTCAGTTATCACATCAATATCTGCATTAATTTCTTCACATTCCATTACTGCCTTTAACTCAGCAAGAGGTAATTCTGGATGTTCCTGTGACTGTATACATAATAATTCCATTAGATTCACCTAAAAATATATAAAAAAATTATTTTTTGAATTTATCGAAATGTCTCCTAATAACTTTTTCACTTGAGTCATCTTTTACATAATTTGATTTTTCATTATGTTTATCTTCATAGGTTCTTTGTGGCTCAATATCTTCAGAGTAATAATCATTATTACGGACATTATCCTGAAATTTTTCATTTGAATAATTATTTAAAGATTGAGAATCATCAAATCTGTCATTATAACCTTCATACTCATACTTTTTATCATTATAATTTAAATTATCCACAGGATTATTATAATCTCTTCTTGGAGGATCATTTCTTTCGTGAGTTATAGGAGTAATAGTTTCAAAATCATCATAAAACTCATTTCTGCCTAAATATTCCCCATCATCAAAATAACTTTCCTGTTGGAAATTATTATATTGTCTAGGAGGAGTCTGGAAACTTCTAAATCCTCTCATATTAGAAAATATCATATCTTCAATCTCTGAAGGGTTTGAAATATTTTTTAATTCAAGCTGATTATTATCATAAGCACTGAAAACAGACACAGTACCTATTTGAAATATTCTCTCAATGATGTTTTGAGAAGTATTAATATCCTGAATTGTTGAATAAGGAATATAATTTTTTTTAGTTGATATTACACCTGTTTTAACAATAATTCTTGAATCAGTTAATGTATATTCAATAGAATACCAACTAATAATTTGCCAGATGATATATGTTACAATAACAAGAATAATAACAAAAAACGCAATTGCAGCATACCTTGTTAAAGGCAATTGAATTTGAGAAATTAAATAAACCTGCATCTTAGCAATGAATTGAATTATTCCTGGTGAAACACATAAAACAATAATCAATAAAATAAACCCATAAATAGCTTTTTTACAACCAAAAAGCATATTTGATTTTGTTTTATGGATAATTCTCTCATTAGTGTTATTCTCATTTTTATTAAATAACATATATTAATATTAGAATTTACTTTTAAATAAAGTTTTATAAAAAAAGATTAAATAGAATAAGCCTCAGCTCGCCCATCATTCATCACATATCAGAGCTCATAGGGTTCATCATTGGCTTATTATTTAGTAATATGATTATCCGAACATTACTCCTGCTTCAGTATTAAACATTTCATCTTCTTTATTTTTGCTCATGACTTTGTCAACAGCATCCATAAAGTCAGCAACAGCAATTTTATCACGTTTGTTACGGATTGCAAACATACCTGCTTCGGTACATACTGCTTTTAAATCTGCACCAGATAATCCGTCAGTTAAATCAACAAGCAAGTCAATATCTGCTTCTTCATCAAATGACATGTTTTTGGTGTGGATTTTAAGAATTTCACGTCTTCCTTCAAGATTTGGAAGTGGAACTTCAATGAATCTATCAAAACGACCAGGACGTAATAATGCTGGATCTAAGATATCAGGTCTGTTGGTTGCACCAATAATTCCAATATCTCCTCTAGATTCAAAACCATCAAGTTCAGCTAAAAGTTGCATAAGAGTTCTTTGAACTTCTCTGTCACCACTGGTTGAACTTTTAAGCCTTTTAGCTGCAACAGCATCAAGTTCATCAATAAATATGATAGCTGGTGCTTTTTCTTTAGCAAGTTCAAATACTTCACGTACTAATCTTGCACCTTCTCCGATGTATTTTTTAACAAATTCGGAAGCTACAACTTTAATGAAAGTAGCATTGGTTTCATTTGCAACAGCTTTAGCAAGTAAAGTTTTACCAGTTCCAGGAGGACCGTATAATAATACTCCTTTAGGTGGTTCAATTCCAATTTTTTCGAATAATTCAGGTTCAGTTAAAGGCAATTCAACAGTCTCTTTAACTTCTCTGATTTGTTCTTCTAAACCACCAATTTTTTCAAATGTAATATCTGGTTTAGTTTCAATTTCCATTCCGGAAACGTTAACATCTTTTTCTGATGGTAAAACTTCAACAATACCAAAAGTTTGTTGATTTAAAGCTACCCTGGAACCAGGGACTAATAATTTTTCATCTAAAAATTTTGAATAATTAACAAGGAAACTAGGTCCGGTACTACTTTTAACAGTCATTCTATTATCATCTAAGATTTCAGTAATAGTAGCTAACACTAAAGGTGGGGACCTAAATCTATCAATTTCTGAACGTAATGATTTATTATCTTTTTCAAGTCTAATTTTTTCATTTTCAATTAAGACTTTATCTTTTTCTAATTTCCTAACTTTAAACATTAGGTTGCTTCTAGCTTTGGAGTTTTCTTCTTTTAACAAATCGATTTCATTTTGTAAGTTTTCTACAGTATCGATTAATTGTTCTTTAGAAGTGTTTTCCAAATCGTCGAAATTATCCATAGGAATCATCTCCATTTTAGAATAAATTTTTCATAACAGTCTACTTTAATAACAATTTGTAACTTTAAAGTATATAAAATTATTCATTTAAAACTTTTACTAACAAACATTTAATAACTTAATGGTATATAATACTTATTAAAAGAAAATATAAGGAAATTGATTAATATGGAATGTGAAATTTGTGGCAAACCAGTACCTGAAAATAATCCTATTAGAGCAAAAATTGAAGGATCAGTCATGGTTGTATGTAAAGAGTGTTCCAAATTAGGAACAATACAAAAAGCAGCTCCACAATCAAAGTTTAGGCAACAACCTAAAGGAAGAAAATCCAAAAATAATGTCAAACGTAATAATTATACAAGAAATGATGAACCTAGCGAAGAATTGGTTGAAGATTTCAGTTTAAAAATAAGAAATGCTAGAGAAGCAAAAGACTGGTCTCGTGAAGATTTAGGTAAAAAAATTAACGAAAGAGTATCAGTTATCAGCAGAATTGAAACTGGAAAAATGACTCCAGACATCAAATTAACCAAAAAATTCGAAAAAACATTAAACATTAAACTTCTAAACAAAATTAACAATGTTGATTTAAATCAGTTCATCAACACTTCTACTGGTGAACGTACCTTAGGAAGTATAATGAAAATTAAAAGAAAATAATTATTTACATAACACCAACTTAAAACCATCATCTCACAACACTTTTTTATAATCTAATTTTTAACAAATCCTGCAAATGATATGGATATTACAAATAAAATATTGGCTAAACTAAAACAAATATAAAATAATAATATTTAGAGTCAATTAAAATAAGAAGATAACCAATTCATTCAAATATAATTGTAGGTTATTTGAATATATAAAAAGTAGAATATAATTAAAAAATAGGTTTGTAATAATGTTTCAGTTTCCACCATAGAAATCCAAAACATTAACCATTACAATTACTATGCAGTTATTTTACATAACTGTTTAATTTTTCATTTTTAACATGTCTTTTTTTGCCTTTAATAGAATAATCTATTAAACCATCATTTTTTGCTTTATGTGAGTAATAACCCTGAAACGCTTTAGCATTATCAAGTATCTTTTTTAATTTATGATAATCATCATACTCATTACTAATAACAACAACATGTGCTGGAGGATGAATTTTTTTTACTTGCATAATACTTAATGTAGTATCCTCTTTAACAAAAAATGCAGTAGCAACTTTAGATTTTGTTCTAAGTTTTGAATTTAAAATTTTTTCAACAATTGAATCAGCAAAATTAGAATCTACAACTTTTGGTTTAGTAACTAAATTCAAATTACCATGACGTTCCATATCTGCAATTGCATTAAGTAATTTTGAATTTGTTTCCCCCCTAATTAAAATTAATGCCATATTAGATCACCATATAAAAAAAATAAAAAGGTGAAAAATCACCTATTTTGGAAAGATTTGAGCAATCTGCTTCTAAACAAGACCAATAAAATTAATATAATACCAACAGCGGTCTGTATACTTCCAAGAATTGTTAAGAGATTGCCATCAATTGGCAAATTCCATGCTGGAGAAGATTTATCCGCAGGAAGTGCCTTATAATAAACACCAACAGCTTTTGAACCTTGTTTTACATTAAGATCTTTAGGTTCAACATGATCCACACCTACAATAAGACCATTATCAATACCCCTATTGATAGAACCTGCAATTGCTGATGCATCATAACCATTTTTAGCAACAGATGCTTCTACAATTTCTTTAGTAGTATCTGCTAAACCTGGCCTATCACTTCCATATACTGATACTGCAACCGCATTCGAACTAATTGTTAATGCTTCACCTAATGCCTGATATGCATAAACCGTACGGATTTCAGAATTACAAATTGGACATCTTTCGTGAGCTTCCGCAGCAGGATAACCTACTGCCCATCCACAATTATCACAAACTTTTGAGTATTCTTCATCCATAGGATACCCAGTACTGTTCATCTCTTTTGGTGTAAACATGTCTGAAGTTGAAATACCTGATACGAGGTTTACTCCACCCCCACCGTATTTCTCACCAGAGTCACGAGCAACTTCACCCATGGCTTCTGAAAGAATTGTGGTTGCAGGATAACCATCCCTAATCATTTTACCAATATTCATTGCAGTTTCTTTTCTTACTGCATCAGCAGTACCATATAATGGATTTCCCGCTGTATTTCTCAAGTGAATAATAGCCCCTTTTTGACCAGGTGGTAAAGTAGCTACACCACTAGTGTAAGGAGTTACTTTAATATCATGACTATCATCATCAACTGTAATTACATATGCACTGAAGTATCCTCCAACAGCAGCACCAATATTTGGACCACCAACAAGAATACGGTTACCATTATAATGGGATGCAACAGATGCTGCAGATGCAGCAGAAGCATTGTTTTCCAAATTTGCAATAGCTTCAACAATAGAATCTAATCTTGAATCTGAACTACCAGTACCCCCGGAGAGTACAGCAAATTGATTATTTCTAGATAATAGAAATGTTGACTGGAACATATTATCCGCAAAGGACATACTTCCAGCAGCTGCACCATTTGGGTCTTTACCAGAAGGATCAGTAATTACCACAATATTACAAGTAGCAGCCACACTACTCATAGTCAGCAAAAAGATAAAGAAAAATGCTACTAATGAAAGTTTTGATTTACTGAATTTCATCCTTCCACACCACTTTTTGTTTTATCTGTTAAATCTACTGACGAGAAGTCTTCAATAACAGTAACGGTAACTACACCTGTATTCTTATCTACTTGAACATCAGCAGCAGTAATTGGTTGAACAGATGTACCTGGTACTGTTGACTGTTTTGCAAATTCCTGGGCCGTCTGAAGGGCATCTTGCAGTGATACTTCTCTTTTAGAAGTTTTTAAAACATCACCATAGATTACACTACCGTCCCTAAAACCAGCTTGCATAACATTTGATCTAATAGTATCTACTGGAACTACATCATTACCTTTGATAATGACTCCAGAAATCGCAATACCATCATGTATCTCATCAGAAGAAGCAAATGCGACATAGGTAATTAAACGGCCACAAAGAATCAACATAAACGCTAATAATAAAATTATTAATGTGTCTCTTCTAATCTTTATAAACATGTTTTTCCTCTTGTATTATTATTATTCTTTTAGAAAAAGAATAAAATTATACATTTATTATATTAAATTAATTTAATATTTAAATTTATATTATGTCTTTTAAAAGGGACTCTGCAGGGTCCATTCCCTGAGCACCAATTAATAAAATAATATCATTTTTATCTGCATTATTATAGACATTGCGCAAACAATCATCTAACTCATCAAAATGAGTGTATTCAATGTTATTTTCGTTTAAAACATTGAAAAATACCTCTCTTTCATCATCATTAACCCAGTTTAGAGAGTTAACAACATCATTACTTGAGGATAAGATTAATTTCATGCCATCATCCATAGCTTCAACAATAGCTTCAACATTTAACTGATTGATTTCAACTCCTCTAGAACCCCTAATAGCACAGACAATATGTAATGTCTGGTTTTCATCAAGTAATTTGTAAGTTTCAGAAATTGTTGCTTTGATTCCATCAGGATTATGAGCAAAATCATCAAAGATTAAAGGTTCTTTATGTAATTTTGCAAAACGTCTATTGAGAGCTTTATAAGATTTAACTCCATCAATAATAGTTTCAATATCAATATCTAAAGAAATACATGCTCCAATAGCTGATAAAATATTTTGTATGAAATGTTTACCACTAAATGGTAATTCATCAACAGTTAAAATTGGATTATTTTTATAGTAAATTTTCCCATCATCGAAAAATACTGAATTTTCTTCATTAATTTTAGACATTGAAGTGTAAAATGGATTTATTGCATCTAATTTCATTACCAAATCATCATCGTGGTTTAATATACAAATTCCATCACCAATTGCTTTTGGAACTTCAACTATTTCATCAAAAACATCATCAATAGAATTTACAAGACCAATATGATCCATTGCAATATTGGTTATTACACCAACTTTAGGTTTAATAGCTCTACTCATTAATGCTGCGTGGTTTTTCATTAACTTTCCAAGCCAACCTTGGACCTCAGATACTTCAATAACCAAATAATCTAATTCTCCGTTTTCAATAACTTCATCAGAGATTAATTTAGATACCATTGGGTCAATTAATGTGTTAAATTCGGATTCACTATCTGTGTTAGTAAGAACATGATATCCAGCATTGTTTAATATATGATAAATTAAATGAGATGTGGTTGATTTACCATTAGTACCAGTTATTACAATATTTGTTGAATTAGGAGAATATTTTTCAATTGAGTGTGAAAGTGCAAATGAATTAGCAAGTTCAATTTTATCAGTTACTATTAATGGGAATCCTAATTTATTCGCCATTTCAATAGCTCCGTCTTTTGGAGTTTGAGTAATTAAACATGCAATATTTTTCTTAAATGCCATTGCAACTCCATCACCATTAATCCAGTGTCTTACAACAATATCTCCAGTGTGAGCATCATTTAAAAAAGTAAATCTACCAGAAAATCCATCTATTGAAAAAAAATCATCATTACCAAAAATTTTTCCGTTAACTAACTCAACTATATCATCAATTTTCATAAATATCACCAAAAAAAAGAAAAAAAAGGAAATTAGAATATGTACATTTTAGCAAGAATACCAATTATACATAATAAAAGTGTAATTCCCCAATAACTAAGAACAATCTTTGTTTCAGACATTCCATAATGATTTAAAGTGTGATGTAATGGTTCAACAGGTAATTTAATAATATTTGCTCTGTGAAGTAAACTAACAACAACTGATATGATAGGTACTCCTAATGCAAGTACTCCGAAATATGGGATATCACAGACTAATACTGCTGCTGCATAACCTATACCTAATACAAATGATCCAGTATCTCCCATGAATATTGAAGCAGGGTGTTTGTTGAATACTAAGAATCCTAAACATAATCCTGAAAGGAGTAAGAATGGTGGAATAATTGTTGCTGGTCCAAATAAGTAACCATATACACAACAAGCAATGGAAGCAATACCAACAATACCTGCTGCAAGACCATCCATTCCGTCAATAAGATTAACTGAATTAATAGATCCAAGAATTGCAATTATAACAACAGGAATAGCTAAAATACCTAATTGGAAACCACCTAAAGTTGTAACAATACCTGTTAGTGCAAAGAATAAACCTAATACAATTTGACAAATAATTTTTTCAAGTTCTTCAGGTTCTGTTTTAATTGGAACTTCACCGACAACCTCAACTTTACCTTCTTTAAGCAAATCATTTACTTCAGATTTTGCTTTAGGAGTAGCTACACGAACTTCTTCGTTAGGTTCAACATCCAATCTTCCAAGAGTAATAACCTCATTAGAAATATTTACAACAATTTTTTGAACTTCTTTAACTTTAAGTCCGATTAAATCATCTACTAAACCTACAACTCCACCAGCAAGCATTATGAAAGATACAAGTAAAACAGGAGTGTTTTGGTAATATAATGCAATTACCAATGAAATTGTAAATAGAAAAGCAATTCCTCCCATTGTTGGAGTTCCGCTTTTATGTCTATGTTCACTAACTATAGGATTATCAGAAATCCTTGCTTTGAGCAATATTCTTTTAATATACCAAGTAAAGAATATTGTTCCAAATAATGTTATCAAAAAAAGAATTAACATATCTGTATTATTCATTTTACCACACAATAAATCTTTAAACTAATAAAGTATCTATTGATAGTAGTATATAATTATAACTTATAATACAGAATTATAATAATTTTGAGATTAAGTTATCCAAATCTTTTTTAGAATCTGCTCTTGCAGTGAGTCTTTGATATCCTTCAGGACCATGAACAACAAAATCATTATCATCAAAAGATTTTACAGGCTCATTTGGACAAGGTCCATTGTAATCTCCAACTGGAATTTCAGTAGAATAGTGATATTCCAATTTATCTGAAATATTAGCAGGTGAAAACTCACCAATTGCCATATTGACCAATTCACATAATGAATTAACACCACAAGTTGCAGTTGTTAAATATCTGGTTCCATTAGGACGTGTATTAACTTCAATAGCATATAACTGGTCTTTTTCAGGAGAGTACATGAAATCCATCTCAAAAATACCATCAGAATCCAAGTTTTTAGCAACTTTATATGCAGTATGCTGTACAAGATTATTATCTAATCCCTGAACCATACATGGACCAGTTTTAACTTTGCTTAATGGATGTGTTCCTTCCAATGTAGTTTCACCTTTATAAATTGGAGGTAATGCAACAAATTCTCCATTAAATCCTAATACTTCAATAGAAATTTCAGATCCTTCAATGAATTGTTCGCATAATGCCTGATTGAAGTTTTCAAAGTATTCTTCAACATCATCCATGGATTTAGCTATTTTAATATCCTTTCCACCTTGACCTTCACCCTGTTTTAATACAACTGGAAACTCCAAGGTCAAATCATCAGGACTATCTAAAATCTGATATTCAGGAGTTACAACACCAATTTCATCATAGAATTTTTTGGTTTTGATTTTATTGGAAGTAAGTTCAACAGCCCTAACATTTGCTGCAATAACTGGAATTCCATGTTCTTGTTCTATTTCCTCTTTCATGTGTGCAACATCTATTAATGGAGGGTCAATTCCAATTAATGGTACAATTGCATCAACATTTTGCATTACTGCAACCTGTTTTGGACCATCCATTCCACGAGGGACAATAAACACTTGATCGGGTAAATCTAAATTAATTGCATTTTCATTAGATTCAGTTAAAATACTTTCAATGTTTTTTCTTTTAACATACCAGTCAATATCATCATATAATCTAGAACCAATAAATAATAATTTCATAATATAGCCTCTTTTAATAAGTTAATGAAATAAAAAGCAGTTTTTTCAATTTTTTCAGATAGCTCTTCACCAAATTCCATAGTTTCAGGTTCAATTCCAACAAATATTATTTTAAAATCATTGTCTCTTTCCAAGTATTTTACAAAATATGATAAAGACATTGAATGAGTGGAAATACCAATGTTTACAAAATCATCTTTATCCACTATTTTAATATCCCCTGCTTCACCACCCATCAAGCATGCATCAACAATGATTACATGAGAAGGTTGTTCTTTTCTAATTTTACCAGTAAAGTTTTCTGGAACTGTTTTAGCATTAATACATATTACATTATCTTTTTCATCAAGATTATCAACAATGAAAGGTCCAACACCATCATCACGTTTAAGTTCATTACCAACGCCTAAAATAAGTAATTTTTCATAACCTTTTAAAAATTCATTTAATTGTAATTCAAAAGACAAGATATCACCTTAGTAATACTTGGTTTTAATACTACCAATTCCATTACCCATTATATATTTTAATTTTATATTTATTAAATCATTTACATTAACTGTTTTCTCATCTAAAGGAATTAATAATGGTGGGTTCAACATAGGAAGTGGACCTACAATTAAATTTTCATTAAGTTTAGTGTAGCTTGTAATCTTTAATCCATTAATAATACCTGATTTATCTGATTTTAAAGATAAATCTGCTTCAAATTCCGGATTAATATCATTTAAAAAATTAAATTCACTATAAACTATTGGTTTTGAATAGGATTCATAGTTTACTCCCTCATCCCAATGAATATAATGCCTTTCAAGATTTACAAGTTCAACAGTGTTTATAATAGCTTGAGGTATAATAATTCCATCGTCTTTTAAGAATTTTTTAGCATAATTAAGAACAGGCACTTCTTCTTCGTCAATTAGTGCAGTGTCAAGCATTTCACAAACTATTAAGTCTGCTTTTTTTGTAAATTCATAATCTAAAACATCACTGTTAATAACTTCAATGTTTTCAAATGAATTTAGATTTTCGCAGGCACATTCATAAGCTTGCCTGTCAATTTCAAGAGAAATAGTATTATCAAAATGACTGTTTAAAAAGTAAGATAAGATTCCACTACCACATCCCAAATCGTAAGCTAAATCCGTATTACCCCCATAATCTTCAATAGCTTCGAAGAATGCAGATAGCCTATCTGTATCTTTTAATAAGTCAAAATGATAATGTGTTGTTTTAAATTTCATATGACTTAATGATGGTGATGATGACCATGGTCATGTGAATGTCCAGGTTCATGGAAATCTTCACCTTTTGCTGTACTTGTGAGTTTTACATGTTCTACACCTTTAAGTCTCATAATTCTTTCTGTTAACTCACGAATTTCAGCAATATCTCCATTAACCACTACAATTTCCATACAATACTTGTCAGTCATGTGAATATGCATACTTGTATTGATTTCATTTCTGAAACTGTGTTGAATTTCAGCTAAGTTTTCCATAACCCCAGTGTAGTGGTGGTCATAAATAATAGTTACAATACCAATTCTTTCGCCTTCCATAGCATTCATCCATTGGTATCTAACAATATAATCTTGAAGAGCATCACGAATTCCTTTTGAACGGGATTGGTATCCCCTATCCTTTAATACTTCATCAAAATCAGCTAGTAATTTTTTTGGTAATGACATACTTATTCTCATCATAATAAAACACATTAAAATATTAATTAACAACATTATGTATAATAATTAACTTATATAAATATTATGATAAATTAGCAAAATGTTAATACTTCAGTATAAAAAAAAGTAGAAAATATTATTCAACAAGCAAATAATATTCTCCGTCGTCCCTATCAATAGGTTTTAGAAGACCTTTATTTTGAAGTGATAGAATAATATGATACATTCTAAAGTTTGTTAGGCCAAGCTCGCCGTAAAGCAAGTGTCCTTCAAGAGTATATTTTGAAATTAAATTTTTTTCATCAACTAAACTTTTAATTAAGTTATAGGATTCTTTTTCTTTTAAATTTAATTCCAACTCTTCAATATCTTTTTTAGAATTAACCGTGTTGATTTCTTTTTCACTGTCAGACAAACTAACTTTATTATCTTTGAAAATAACCAAATCTTTATCACTAAGCTCTTCAAGAATCTGGACTAAATCATACTCATGAAAACCCAATTCTTTTCTTAAAACATTGACAGGAATTCCTTCAGAATATTCAATGTTGAATATTTTAATTTGGTCTAAAACAACTTCTTCTTTTTTAGTAATGTTAATCATATAATCAGGAACTTTAATTTTATTATTAAAACATCTATGACATTTGTAATTCCTGTTCAAGCGCTTTTTGTTCTTGTTTATTTTTCTCAGCATGTTCTTCAGGAGTTAAATCAAACGGTCTTGTGAAAAACAAATCAAGATCATTTACAACCTGACAAATTGACATGTGAAGCAATTCTTTTAAAGCAAGACTTTTTTGAACTCTGTTTAAGGAATCATCACCATAAATATTGTCATAATCTTTTTTATAATCTTCACGAATTTTAGCAGGGTCTAAATCAATTTCTAATTTATTTGCATCATATTCTTCAGTTAAAACTAAGAAATTAATTAATTCCTCTTTTTCATCTTCAAAGTCATTGGATTCATCATCAATAACATCATGGAAATAACTGCTTACAGATTGGAAAACATCTCTTGAAACATTTCCATTAAGGATATTCTCGATAAATAAACCAAATATTTCAGAAATATAGTATTTTCCATCTTCTACTTTAGTTTGGAAAACGAGTTCATTTTCTACATTTGCAACATATTGAATTAAACAGATATCCTTACCTTTTTCAAAGGTTTTGATGTCAAATTTAGAATTATTTAGTTTATAATCCGCATTGCTTTCTAATGCATTTTCAATATTTTGAATATCTTCTTTTGTAATCTCCATAAAATCTTCAGTCATTTCATTTACCCCATATTCTATTTAGGTTTTTTATAATATTAAAATATTTATTAATTAAATTTTATAATTAAGATTATGGAAAGTGAATGTATATTAGTAGAACTTAAAAAATTATCCGATGAAAACTCAATTACAAAAAAAGAGTTAATGGAATTGCTTAAAAAATATGCCCGTATTATATCAGTGCATGATTTAATGATGGCTACAGCACATATGAGAAAAGATGGAGAATTTGTTCATGCTAATTATCGTGAAAAATACTTAGAAGTTTATATTAAATATTTTATTTTACGTATGAAGGAAGTCATTGAAAAAAATGACTATGATTATGATTCAAATATTGATAAGCAATCTTTTGATACATCATTTCCTATGCTTGAGAGAACATTTGAAAAAGAAAGAATAAGTACATCAAAAGATGATAAATTTCCATTAATTTATGTAATTACTGCATTATACACTACATTTATTTTAGAAGAACCAATACATCCTGTTGGAAGTGAATTCCCAGGTAGTTTAAAAGTTGAAGTAAAAAATGGAGAATTTTTATGTCCAGTTAAAGACAAACAAAAAGATAATACCGACGCAATATGTCATTTATGTCTTGCTGAACAAACACCAAACATCTAGAGGAGAAATTATGAGAATTTGTCTTTATGGATCAGGAAGTAGAAAAATTGATGAAATATATACAAAATTAGCATACCAATTAGGTTGTGCTATTGCAAATAATAACCATACTCTTGTTTTTGGTGGTGGAGACACTGGAATGATGGGTGCATGTGCCAAAGGTGTTTATGACAATGATGGTAAAAGTCTTGGAATAGCTCCTGAATGGATTGGTAATTTTGAGCCTTTATGTGAAACATGTTCTGAATTTATATATGTTGATTCAATGGATGAGAGAAAAAATAAGTTTGTAGAAAATTCTGATGCTTTTATTATTGTTCCTGGCGGAATTGGAACATTGGATGAGTTTTTTGAGTGCATTACTCTTAAAAAACTCAAAAAACATGACAAGAAAATAGTAGTTTTTAATATCAATGGTTTTTATGATACAATGTTTAAAATGATTGATGAAATGGGAGAAAAAGGATTTTTATATAAACAAGAAGAGCTTTTCAAAAAAGCAAATACCATTGATGAGATTTTTGATTATTTAGAAAGTTAAAAATATTCATTGAGTGAAATACTCAATGAATTAAAAATAATATTTATTTGTTGATGGATTCAATAGCGCTTTTTGCACCTGCTTTTACAAAACTACTTTCATCATCAAGTAATTTTTCAAGTTCAGGGATAGCTTTTTCATCACCTAAGTTTCCAAGTGCCCAAGCAGCTGCTCCTCTTACTTTCCAATCTTCATCAGCTAAAGTTTCAATTAAAGGATCAACAGCGCCACTCATACGGGATACTGCAGTAGATGCTTCTCTTCTAACAAGTTTGTTGTTGTCTTTTAAAGCAGCAATTAAAGCAGGAATAGCTTTTTCATCATTGATTGCACCTAAAATAGTAGCTGCATGCATTCTGATGTTTTTCTTTCTGTGAGATAATGCATCAATTAAAGCATCAAGTGCTTCTGGACCTCTTAATTCTAATTGTCCAATAGCTTCTTCAACAGCAAAGTCATCTTTATCATTTAATAATTCAATTAATTCTTCAATACTACGTTCCATTTTAATTCCTCACAAGATTATATTTAACTAATTATATTTATTATATGCTACTAACCATATAAAAATATTTCGATAGTATACGAACAAATTTTATAATTAAATAATATTAAAGCAATATAATTAATAATATAAAAAATTATCATAAGTGAAATAATGTATAATATTGCAATTATAAGTGGAGACGGAATAGGTAAAGAAGTAATGGATGCCTGCGAATATTTACTTGACAAATTAGATTTAGAATTAAGTTTCAAGTATGGTGAAGCAGGTTTTGATTGTTTTAATAAAAATGGAACTACATTACCTGAAGAAACAATCAAAATAGCTAAAAATAGTGATGCAACATTATTCGGAGCATCAACTTCAACACCGGGCCAACCTAGCCCAATTATAAATTTAAGAAAAGAACTTAACGTTTATGCGAATATAAGACCGATTAAGTCATACAAAGGAGCAAACTCACTACGTGATGACATTGACTTTGTAATTGTTAGAGAAAATACTGAAGGATTATACTCTCAAATTGAATACGGCGATGAAAATAAAATGATTGCCGAAAGAATAATTACTCATAAAGCATCCGAGAGAATATCCAAAGCAGCATTCAACATTTGTAAAAAAAGAGGACAAAACAAAGTTACCTGTGTTCATAAAAGCAATGTCTTAAAAAAGACTGATGGAGTATTTAAAGAAAGCTTTTACAAAGTAGCAAAAGAATATCCTCAAATTACTGCTGAAGACTTTTATGTTGATGCAATGTCAATGTATCTAATTACACAACCTCAAAACTTTGAAGTTATTGTTGCAAGTAACTTATTTGGAGACATATTATCTGATCAAAGTGCTGGACTTGTTGGAGGCCTTGGTCTTGCCCCATCCGGAAATATAGGAGACCCTAATGGATTATTTGAACCAGTTCACGGATCAGCACCCGACATAGCTGGAAAAAATATTGCAAATCCATGTTCAATGATATTAACCGCATCAATGATGCTTGATTACTTAGGAGAATGGGAAGTATCAAATAACATAAACAAAGCCGTTGAAAAAGTAATTAGTGATGGTAAAATAAAAACTCCTGATTTTGGAGGAGATGCTTCAACCATGGAACTTACAAAAGCAATTGTTAAGGAGCTAATATAAATGTTAAATATTACAACTTTTTTAGATGCAAACTCAAAACGTTTAGATAAAAATGTTTTATATAACCCAACAAATGGGGAGAAATACAACTCTGGTGAAATCCTATCAATTGTTTCTGAAATAGGAAGAAATTTAAAAGAATTAGGAATAAACAAAGGTGACAGAGTCTTAGTATATTTAAAAAACTCAGAAGAATATTTATTTTCACTTTTTGCAATATGGAGAATAGGAGCAGTAGCTATTCCAACAAACAGAGTTTTCACCCCACACGAACTCGAATACATTGTTAACGACTCAAAAGCAAAATTAATGATTACTGATGATAAAGCAAAAGACATCATCGATATTGACACATATGTTCCAAAAGACATTCTCAATTATAAAGATTGTGAAATATTAGAATCAGAAAACACTGATTGGGATGATTTATGTCAATTACAATATACTTCAGGTACTACCGGACAACCTAAAGGTGCAATGCTTACCCATGGAAATTATTTCACTGCAATTCATAATGAATGTGATGTATTAACCTTAAAACAGGACGATGTGTTTTTAGGAATCTATCCAATGGCACATGTAGGTTTATCCTGGGCAATTGCTGCTTTAAGATCAGCTGCTTATTACATTTTAATGGAACAATTCGAAATAAACGAATATTTGGCGTTATGTGAAAGTGAAAAAGTTAGTGTATTAACTGGAATGCCTCCAGTAATTCATACATTAACTACCATGGATGCTCGCAATCAGCTTAAAACTGTTCGTGAAATTGTTTCTGGTGGAGGACCATTACATAAAAAAATATGGAAAGATTTCCACGAAACATACCAAATACCAATTATAAATGCATACGGATTATCTGAAACAATCGTAATTGGAACTGGAACTGTTATTAGACCAGAAGATTACAGAGAAGCAGACAGATTTGAAAGTGTAGGTCATCCAGTTTGTTTTTCAGAAGTTAAAATCGTTGATGAAAATGACCCTGAAAAAACATTACCAAAATACGAACAAGGTGAAATTGCACTTAGAGGTCCTGCAATAGCTAAAGGATACTGGGGAAATGAAGAAAAAACAAAATCAACACTTACACCAACCGGCTGGTTTTTAACAGGAGATGTAGGATATCTTGATGATGATAACCGTTTATTCATTACTGACCGTAAAAAAGATATGATTGTAATGAGTGGATGGAAAATCTACCCAACAGAAGTTGAAGAAGTGCTTATCAAATATCCTGAAGTTAAAGAAATAGCTATTTTCAGTATAAGCGACCGCCACAGAGGAGAAATTCCAGTTGCAGCAGTTGTCTGGGAGGAAAACGAAGATATCGAAGGATTATTAGAATACGCACGTGAAAATCTCTCAAGATACAAAGTTCCAAGAAAAATATATACTCTTGATGAACTTCCAAGAGTAAACGGTTGGAAACTTCTTAGAAGAGAGCTTAGAAGAATTTATAAAGAATAAAAAAAGTGACTATGATTTATTTAAAAATCATAGTTCCAATACCATTTGTAGTGAATATTTCTAAAAGTAATGAGTGTTTCTTACGACCATCAATAATATGACAGGATTTAACACCATTATTAATAGCATTCACACAGGTTTCTATTTTTGGAATCATACCACCAGAGATAATTCCTTCTTCAATAAGTGAAGGAATCTCATCAACCCTAATTTTTTGAATCAAAGATGTTGGATCTGACGGATCTCTTAAAACACCTGGAACATCAGTTAAAATAATTAATTTTTCAGCATCAACAGCACTTGCAACTTCACCTGCAGCAGTATCTGCATTTAAGTTAAGACTAGTACCATCTTCAGCAATACCTACTGGTGAGATTACAGGAATGTAATCATTTTCTAAAAACATGTTTAATAAATCAGTATTTACACAGTCAACTTCACCTACAAGACCTAAATCAACAATTTCCTCATCAATTTTACTTGCGCCTTTTTTATGTGCAAATATTAAACTTGAATCTTTACCAGATAAACTTATTGCCTTACCGTCGTGTTTAATAAGTTCTGATACAATTTCAGTAGATATTTTACCAACTAAAACCATTTCAATAATTTCCATAGTTTCTTCATCAGTAACTCTTAAACCTTTAATAAATTTAGATTCTTTTCCCAGCTTATCCATAGATTTTGATATTTCAGGACCTCCACCATGTACAATTAATGGTTTCATCCCAACATATTTAAGTAAAACAGTATCACGAGCAGTAGATGACTTAGCTTCTTCATCAACCATCGCATGTCCACCATACTTAATTAAAATTTTTTTATCATGAAACTTCTTAATATATGGTAAAGCTTCAATTAAAACATCTATATCTTTCATTTAATCACTAAATTAAATATTATTTTTATCATTTATAATAGTTTAGAATATTCTTATAAAAATTAGAGATTTCAATACCAATATTTAAAATCCATATTCAATATAAATTAAGGTTATGATGAAAAAATATTTAAAAATAGCTCAAATAGTTTTAGTTGTAATTGCAATACTTCTTCTTATTAAAACAATCATTGGAAGCCCACAATTATACAGTCAAATAGAACTTATATTGGTAATATTAATAATTATTGTATTATTTATTATAAAACCAAATTCATAATTTTTTTATAAGGGGTTGAGTGGTGAGGTTGAAATTGTATTAAAAAAGGATAATAATAAAATTGGTGTAATTTTATTATTGTTCAATATCAGGTCTTTTTAAAGTTTGCATAAATACAATTCTAGAACCGATATTTACTGTTTTATCTGCAATTCTCTCAAAGTTTCTTGCAATCATGATAAGATCCATGAATTTAGGAACAGATTTGCTGTTTTCAATCATTATCATGGATTGTTCTAAAATTGAGTCATACAAATCATCAACTTCATCATCATCAATTGTTAATTCTCTTGCTTTTTGGATGTCTTCATTTAAGAATGCTTCAATTGATTTTTCAAGCATGCCTTTAACATATTTTGCAATAGAATCTAAGTCTGTTTTTGTTTTTTCAGGGATTTCAATATCTTGGATGTTTTTAAGGGATTGGGAGATTTTCATTAATAAACGACCAATTCTTTTAATGTGACTTATAATTCTAATTGAAGACTCAACAAATATTAAATCGTGAGCTACAGGTTTTTCTGTTGCCATAAATGTAATACAGTCTCTTTCTAAATTGACTGCTTTAAGATCAATTTCACCGGACCTTTTTGCAATAGCTTCATATAATGTTTCATCAGGAGCATTAATCAAACTAATAACTTCCTCATTAGATTTAATAGCTAAATCTCCTAATTGTTTAATGTCATTTTCAATTTTTCTCATTCTGTTTTCAAATGTAATGTTTGGGTATTCATTATCCATATTTTCACCAACTTTTTTAATTATCCAAATCTTCCAGTAATGTATTCTTCAGTTTTTTCTTCTTTAGGATTGATGAATAGTTCTTCTGTTTTACCTGTTTCAATTATTTCCCCATTTAAGAAAAAGGAGGTATAATCTGATACTCTTGAAGCTTGTTGCATGTTGTGGGTTACAATAATAATTGTATAATCTTTTTTAAGATCATGGATTAAATCTTCAATTTTAAGGGTTGAAATAGGGTCAAGAGCAGAACATGGCTCGTCCATTAAAATAACTTTTGGATTGTTTGCAATTGTTCTTGCAATACATAATCTTTGTTGCTGACCTCCAGATAATCCCATTGCAGATTGATCAAGCTTGTCTTTTACTTCATCCCAGATAGCTGATGCTTTTAAGGATTCTATTACTCTTTTTTCAATGTAATCTTCATCATCGATTCCGTGAATCCTCAATCCATATGCTACGTTTTCAAATATTGATTTTGGAAATGGATTTGCTTTTTGAAATACCATACCTACATTTTTTCTTAATTCTACAACATCAACATCTGAGTCATATACATCTTTACCGTCAATGAGGATATTTCCTTTGCAGCTGAATGTTGAAATTAAGTCATTCATCCTGTTGATTGATCTTAAAAATGTTGATTTACCACAACCGGAAGGTCCAATTAATGCTGTTACAGAGTTTTCCGGTATGTTCGTATTTATATTTTTTAAAATTTGATTATCACCAAAATAGGTGTTAAAATTCTTAACTGTGATTTTATCCATAATATTAACCTCTTTTATTTAATTTCCCATCATTTTCTTTTGATATCTGTTTACATAGTAGTTAGTAAGGAATGTTATTACTAAAACGATAAGTACAAGCACTGTTGCAGTACCATATGCATTAGGAAGGGATACTCCTTCTGTTGCTAAAACATACAAGTGCAATGGTAAAGGACGTCCTGGGTCAAACATTGAAATCGGGATTGATGTAGCAGATCCTACAGCATACATAACTGCTGCTGCTTCTGAAATTGCTCTTGTGATTGCTAGGATAACTCCTGTAACTATTCCAGGAATTGCGGCAGGTAAAATTACTCTTGCGATTGTTTGCCATTTTGTAGCTCCTAAACCATAACTTCCTTCTTTATATTGGATTGGGACTGAAGATAAGGATACTTCTGCAACTTGGAAAATTGTTGGAATTGCCATAATTGCAAGTACTAATCCTGCTGAGAGAACAGACCATCCTAATCCGAGGAATATTACGAAAAATGATAATCCGAATAATCCATAAACGATTGATGGAATTGATGCTAATGTTTCTGCACCAAAACGGATTAATCTTGATAATAATCCATTTTTAGAGTATTCAACCATATATATTGCAGCACCAACTCCTAATGGAGTAGCTATTAAAATTGCAATAAATGTTACATATAAACTGGATATGATCATAGGGAAAATTCCACCAGATTTTCCAGAATCAACCACTTCACCAAAAATGAATTCTAAATTACATACCTGAATCCCATTAATAATGATGTATCCTAAAATGATAACCAAAATGGATAATGTAAGTACACCTGACAACTTGAAAACGTTGTTCATTATCTTTTGGGAAGTTTTAGCGCTAATGAAATCAAATTTCATAATGTTTCCCCTCCAATGTCGAGTTTATATTTGCGTTTTATGTAGTTTGCAATGATCAATAACAATACTATAATTATGAATAATATTACAGCAGTTGCAAATAATGAATTGTAATGAATTCCAGTTGCGTAGCTCATTTCTAATGCGATGTTTGATGTTAATGTTCTAACTGGAGCAAATATGGAGTTTGGAATTTGGGATACGTTACCTGCAACCATGATTACAGCTAAGGTTTCACCTACTGCTCTACCCATACCTAAAATAACAGCAGTAATGATACCAGGTAATGCTGCTGGAAATATGATATTTTTAATTGTTTGCCAGTTTGTTGCACCTAAACCAAGGGATGCTTCTTTATATACCTGTGGAACACTACATAATGCATCAAATGACACGGAAATGATAGTTGGTAGAATCATTATTGCAAGGATAATTCCTGCTGTTAAAATACTAAAACCACTACCTCCGAAGTATGTTCTTACAAATGGAACTAATACAACAAGTCCGAAAAACCCGTAAACTACAGATGGGATTCCAGATAATGTTTGAATAACTGGTTTTAAGAAGTTTCTAACTTTTTCATCAGCTACTTCAGCCATAAATATAGCGCATAAAATTGATAATGGGACTGCAATAATTAATGAAAGTAAGGTAACGCATAATGTTCCTACGATCATTGGCAATACACCGAATAATTCATCACTAGGTGCCCAATCCAATCCAAATAAGAATTGGAAAAATCCAACTTCCTGAAATGTTGGTAGCCCTTCAATGAAAATAAATCCTAAAATGACCAATATTATGAAAATAGAAAATACTGCCGTTATTAGCAGTCCTTTTTCTATTAAAAATTCTGAAAATTTATTTTTACTCATTTTAATCTCTCTTTTTTAAAAAATCCATTTTTATAATTATTTGCTTGGTCTTATAATTTTTTCTTCACTTAAAATCTTTTGACCTTCTTCTCCGTTTACCCAATCAATAAAGTCTTTTAAATCTTTTGAAGGTGTTCCTTTAACAAGGAATAAAAATGGTCTTTGTAATTCATATGAACCATCTGATATTGTTTCTATACTTGGGTTTACTTTATCAACGGACAATGCTTTTACATCATCTGACATGTGGGCAAAAGATACAAAACCAATTGCATTTTCATCCTGTTTTACTGATTGTTTTACGGATTCAGTTGAACTTTGTACAATTGCATCACTTCTAATGTCTGTATCTTTTCCTAACACGATACTCTTGAATGCATCTAATGTACCTGATCCTTCTTCACGAGTTATAACGTGAATTTCTCCGTCAGGACCACCAACTTGATTCCAGTTTTTGACTTTTCCTGAAAATATGTCTTTTAATTGTTCTTTTGACAAATCAGTAACAGTATTTTGATTATTTACTGCAATCACAATACCTTCTTGACCGATATTGTATTGAGTAAGACCTTCATCTTCATTTTCTTTTAATTCTCTTGAACTTGTTCCAATATCTGCAATGCCTTCATGGACACTTTTAATACCTACACTAGAACCTCCACCCTGTACATTAAATCGAACATCAGGATGTGTTTCTTTATAAGATTCTACAAGTTTTTCAGCCACTGGCTGAACTGAGGAAGATCCTACTATGTTAAATTGTGTGGAACTTCCAAAAAATGAAACAGCAGTAATTCCGATAATTAAAAGTAATATGATTGTTATAATTACGATATTTTTTTTCTTCATTTTGAATCATGCTTTTTTTATTATTTGTGCAAACCTTATTGTTCACACAATTAAAAAGTTCATTTTTCACATATATAAAGGTAACTAAATAAGAATTATTATTCACAAAAAGTGAATGATATTATTTAAAAAATATAAACAATATAATACATCATTCCTAAAATGTGAACACATAATCATGAAAAGTACAGATAATGTAAAAAATTTAAAAATAAAAAGAAAGTAAGTTGTTTTTAACTAAAATAAGAAATTTAAGTTTTAAATTAATAAAAATAAAAAAAATAAACAGAAATAATATGCTAATAAATGAGCAAATATTATTCCCTAAATGTGCGCGGAACTGTTGGTCTTGGAATATCTTTATGAAACTCAGCAGCCAATTCCATAATTTCTACTGAAATATCCCCTATTCTTTCAAATGATTTTACCACACGAGAAATGTAAATATAATAATTGGATTTTTCAACATCGTCAAAAGAAGTTTCAGCCATCTGACCAGCAATTTTTGCCATAGCATTTTCCTGCTTTTCATGCATTTTTTCTTCACAATCCATTAAATCTCCACGCAACTCCAATTCACCATTTATAAATGCATCAGTTGCATATGAAATTGATTTTTGAGCATATTTATGCATTTTTTTTAAAATTGCTAAAAGTTCATCATCAACTGGAGTTTCATCATTTATAACAAATTTAGCAATATGACCAGAATAATCACCAATACGCTCATAGTTATATGCTGCTTCATTAAATAGAATTATCTTTGAAAGTTTAAAGTGAGGATTAACACTAACAACAGCATCAACAGTAGAACGGACCTTTTCAAACATGTTGTTTGTAGTAAAATCCAATTCCAATGCTCTTTCAGCCATATCATTATCATTATTTAATATTGATTCAAAAGATAGCTCAACTTCACTTTTAACATGGTCAGCCATATTTCTTAACATATTTTCAACTAATGAATATGCAGAATTCTGCTTTGAGTTAAAATTAGGATCTGAAGAACCGTAAACTTCATCATATTTTTTCATATCAACAACATATGATCTCTTAACGATATCCTCATCAATTAATGGTTTTAGTAATTGAGTAACGTATCTACGACTAATTCCTAATTTTTCAGCAATTTCGTCTTGAGTAGATGGATTATCATAAACAATTACATCTAAAATATCTTCTAATGTTTTATTGGTTTTAGCCAATTGTTTTTCCTCCAGTTAATTTCATTTGATATTTAATTTTATAATACTCACTATTATATATGTATTTTTTAAGTTATGCATTTCTTAATCAATGTCTTTTTTTTCGAATTGTAAAATTCTTTTAAATTTTCTTTATCATCGTCAGATAAATTATGCCAACGAATATTTTGTATGGCTCCCTCCAAAGCCATTAATCTGTTTATACATGCACTTTCATCTATTTTTTTAATTTTTAGCCATGCTTCCTTACTGCCAATATTAATCAAATCATCAACAGTGTTTATTCCAACTTCATTTAATTGTTTTTCAACTACTTTACCAATATTTGGCAGTTTAGATAGCTCTCCCATTTTATACCTCATTATAATATTAATTCCAGTTTTATTTATTTTGAAGAAATCATAATTTTTAAATCTGAAAATTATTAAACTTTATTATATAGGTGTGCATTATGGATAAGTTATTTTTATCAAAATCTAGTTATTGTGACTGTATTCAATGTAATAAGATGTTCTGGTTGAATAAATATAAAAAAGACCTTGCTGTTGTTAATGTTAATGATAATATTTTAGAAAATGGTCGTAAAGTTGGCGAGTTTGCAAAAGGATTATTTGGAGATTATGTGGAAGTTCCATATGATTTAAGCATTAATAAAAGAATAGAAAAAACAAAGGAATTGCTTAAAATAATCAGAATGTCATTGCTGAAGCATCATTTAACTATGACAATAATTTTTGCAGTGTTGATCTTTTAAAAATCAATCCAGATGGCGTAGAAATATATGAAGTTAAAAGCTCAACTGAAATAAAAAACATCTACTATGAAGATATTGCATACCAGTATTATGTATTGTCAAATCTTGGTTTGACTGTTAATGGAGCATATATTGTTTATGTCAATAATAAATACATTAAAATAGGTGAATTAGATATTGAACAGTATTTTAAAAATGAAAATGTTACAGAAACTGTTAAAGAAATGCAAAATAGTGTAAAAACAAATATTGAAAATGTAAGAGAACTTATCCAATCATGCGATTGTGAAAATGAACCAGATAGCAATATTGGACCTAATTGTTTTGATCCATATGAATGTGCATTCTGGCAATACTGTACAAAAGATTTACCAAAACCTAATGTATTTGATATTGCAGGCATGTGGACTAGTAAAAAATTCGAAAATTATTATAACGGTAAAATCTCTTTTGAAGACTTAAAAAATGAAGATATCAATGAGAAATATTTAGAACAAATTGATTTTGAATTAAACAACAGACCACCAAAAATAAATAAAAAGACTTTAGTTGATATATTGGACTCCCTTAAATATCCATTATATTTCATTGACTATGAATCTATCCAACCTGCAATTCCAGTTTATGATGGGACCAAACCATACCAGCAAATACCATTCCAGTACTCATTACATATAATTAAAGAAAAAGAAGCTCCATTAGAACATAAAGAATTCCTTGCAGACATTAACGACGAGAATATGATTAGAACATTTGCTGAAAATATGATCAAAGACATGCCTGAGGAAGGTAGTGTTATTGTTTATAATAGTGGTTTTGAATCAACACGTAACAAAGAAATTGGAGAAATGTTTCCTGACCTAAGTTCACAAATGGAGATGTTTAACAATAACATGGTTGATTTGATGGCACCATTTAGAGCAAGAGATTATTATACAAAAGAAATGAAAGGATCATACTCCATTAAATACGTATTACCCGCATTATATCCTGATGATCCCGAACTTGATTATAGTAATCTCCCATTAGTTCATAAAGGTGATGAAGCATCAGAAGCATTTTTAAGTCTAAAAGATAAAAATTCTGAAGAACAAGAAATAATCAGAGATGCATTATTAAAATATTGTGAACTTGACACATTAGCTATGATTAAAATTTGGCAAAACTTTAAACAAGTAACCAACTATGAATAGTTGGTTTTTATTTTTTTATAATGAATAATAGTAGAATATAAATCATTGATTTATATCCACTATATCAGTTAAAATCCATAGCATAGTCTTCATCCCAATCATCAGAATCATCGTAATCGTCATCAAAATCATCATCAAAATCATCATCAAAATCATCATTTAGACTATTGTAATAATCATTACCTCTAGAATATAATGATAGACTACCATCTGAATTGACAATATATGAATCATCATTTGGTGCCGGATGAACTATTGCTCCGGGAGGATAATAACCCATCAAAGTACCATCATCATAGTATACTGGGAAAGTCTTCTGTTCAGAATTACTATATGAATCAGCGACCTTATTAGCAGTTAATGTAGAATTTACGGCTTTAAATTGAATAGATTTTACCATATGAATGACTACATCTTTATTTTTACAGCAGATTATAATATTATCATGAGTAGTATCATTACCCAAACAGATACAGTAAATTTCATCATTATCCTTCATCTTTACATTATCAGATAATTGACCAGCACTTAATTTATATACTGTATACCCATCAATATTTTGTGAATCACAACTTCCAATTATCTCTTTAATTGCATAGAAACCCAATGCTCCACCTAATTCATTAGCATTATCTCCTTCCTGACTATTAAAAGAAATCAATACTCCATCTGACCAATTCCACATTTTGATACCGTATTCCTCACCAAGATACTTGGCTTGTGATGTTGGAATTTCAATACTAGTACCATTAGGAACCAACTCAATTCTTTCGTAACTAATAGAATTGGAAAGAGATATGAATATTGCACAGGTTAAAGCACAAATACTTATAACAAGAATAGCTATTAAAATCTTATCTCTATTTTCCATTTTATTTTCCCCAAATCATTATCAATTATTCAAAACAGCATATTGTGAAAATATTAATTTAACATAATATACACTATTTTATAATATTTTGATAATAAGATTTAAAAGTTATTAATTCAAGCTAACTTCCAATTGCATTCACCAACATATGAGCCAACATGGAAGAATAAGTGTTATCAGTCTTATATTTTAAAAATCCAAATATTAAACCTAAGATAAGCCCAGTTATCACTTTCCACACCATAATATTGAAAATATCTGCAGTTGGATTGAATAGACTTGTTCTAAATATAATTGTGTCAATATAACCTAAATGCCAGAACCCAAACACTAAAGTAGACAAAAGAAACTTGTATGTTTTGTTATTGGAGATTTCCTCATAAACAAGTCCTCTAAACAATATTTCTTCAAATATAACAGTAATAAAAGCACCATAAATCAATGAAACAATTGAAGATATTTCATAATTTTGTGTTATTAGGGGTGTTAATGCAAATATGCCAAATACAACAATAGATGCTATTAAATAGATTTTATTGAATTTTTCAGGAAAAATATTTAGTTTGATATCTTTTTTTACAGCAAAAACTAAAATTGCAATGGTCATTATAACCATAAAAACAATACTTACCAAAGTATCAACAAATATACTTCGATTAACAAACTCGAATATTATAAACTTAAAGCAAATTCTAAGTAATTGAATTACTATTAATAATAAAATAATATTCTAATCCGTTTAAAATTCATAATAATCTAAATTAAAATAAAAAAAGGGGATTTAATTAAATCCCATCTATAAACCAAGTTCAAAAGTAAATCTGTATTCTTGGTTGATAATTTGCATTCCTTTAAAGGAACCTTTTAAAATATCTGCAACTTTTTGTAAGTCTTCTGCAGTAACGGAATTACCATTAGCTAATGGAGAGAAAAAGGTAATTTCATTATCTGTAATGAGATAATTTAAAAGTTTTGTGTCCTCTTTTTGGTATTTTTCAACAATTGCTAAGATTTCTTCTTCAACAGCTTTGTCTAAGTTTGACATAATTATCACCTTTACATAATACTTTAATTAAATAGCATAAATACTTTTATAAAAAAAATAAATCACAAAAATAACTTATTAAATAAAACTTTAAATAAATACATTAATATGACCTCAACTGGAAATGCTAAAAAGAGAATTTTTTATTATGATTTTTTAAGATGTTTTGCAATATTATCAGTTATTGCATGCCATGTTTTTGCAATTCCAGTTGTTAGAATTAGTAATTTCGGTTCAGGGCTTTGGTATTATTCATTATTTTTAAATACTCTCAGAGACATTGCTGTTCCAATGTTTGTTTTAATAAGTGGTGCTCTTCTTTTAGATAAAAAAGAAACATTAACTAAATTTACTAAAAAAAGAATAAACAGAGTTATTATACCCTATTTAGTTTGGACAATAATTTTTATACTATTTACATACATGTGCTCTCAAATTGGAATTGGTAAACCTAATTTAAGCTTAGAAAGTATTATTTCAAGTGTTGCAACCATCAGATTAGTTGGAATTCCAACTTATTTCTGGTTTGTTCAGATGATATTTGTTGTATATATCGTTATTTTCATATTAAATAAATTAAATGAAAGATATCCAAATACTTTAAAAATAGCTTTAGTTTTAGGTTTAATCATTATAGCTGCATATAATTTGAATATAATACCATTGGAGAGACCATCAAATTATCCTTTTTATGATATTTTTGCAGTTATAGGATATTATCTATCTAAAATAGATTTAAAATAGACGAAAACAAACTAACAATCATATTTTTTGTTGTAAGTGTTGTTTTATACATTCTTGAAGTATTGCTTATTGCATCATCATCATCACTAGCTGCAAATAAATATGCTGAAATCTCTCAATTTGAACTTTTAAACGTAGTTATATTATGCTCAACATTTTTATTTGCAAGATATTTCTCAAAATCAAGAGGTTTACTTGGAAATACATTTGATAAAATTGAAAATTCAAAACTTGGAGATGCAATAAATTCAATAAGTTTTACAAGTTTTGGTATTTATTTATGCCATATGATGATTTTTGTGTTATTTCAATACATTTTAACACCTCTTCAAGATCAAAATTATTTCATTTATGTTAATTTGGTGTTAATATTGACTATTGGAATTTCATGGTTTATAATTTGGGTTTTAAGTAAAATTCCGCACGTAAATAAGATTTCAGGTGCTGGTTAATAAAAAAAAAGTGGTAAAAGTTGAAAATTAGTTAATCTAAATTCCAAACTTTTTATCAAAGTATTTTTGTCTTAAATCGAAATTAAGCTCTTCGATGTCTGCACCAGACATAGCTTTTTGTAAGATTTTGTAACAAGCTTTTTTAGGTACAGTTGTGCTTTTAATATTGGATTTATTCCAGATTCTATCAAATCTTTTCTTTAAGCTTCCAATATTAACTTGTTCAACTACATTTTTTAAATTAATTACGTTTGCATAATTAATAACTTCATAAGTAGCATAAGTTTGTGGATCCATCATAATAGGGTTTAATCCTAAGATGAATCTTTGTAAGTCATATTCTAAGAATGATTCATAATCTTTATCATATGCATATACGTGTGCTTTTGCAGATAATGCATCAATGAATACTAAAAATTGATTTGAGATTAATGCTCTTGAAATGATTTCATCACAGAAGTTTAAAGCAGTTTGTACATTGTCTTCAGATGAATTTTTCATATAGGTTTCATAATCTTCAAATCTGAATGCAACAAGTGCAAACATGTATAAATCCATCCATTCATTCTCTTTTAAGAATTCTTTTGCTTTATCAGTTAAATCTAAATCTGCAGAAATTTCTTCGTCACTTTCAGCATCATCAGTATTTAATACAGTTAATACTCTTTCAACAAGTTCTTGTTTTTTACCTGAAACTTTTAAGTTATTTTCTCTTAAAATATCTTTTAATTGAGCAACAGTGTATTTTTTAGATACTTCTTCAGCAGTTAATTCTTCATTACCAACACCACTTACTTCAAAATCTCCTTCAAGATATCCTTCATCGACTAAATGTTTAATACAGTCTTGTGCTGATGGGAAAGTTCCAAAATTACCCTCATTTAAAATATCATCAAGTTCATAGCCATTATCTAAAAAATTTAAAACATTAAATATCTCTAATTTTTGTTCACTCACATAAACACCTTTAATATTTCATTAGCAACAATCAAAATTGCCAAATCTAATAATAAAACTTCCAATTAAGAAAGTATGTAAATATAATATATGATATTTTATATTTTAGTTAATTTAATGTTTTGCATAAAAAAGGGCTAAATTGTTCAAAATTATTAATATTTAGACCAACGAATAATAGTATATGAAAACTTGTCCGAAATGTATGAGAGAATTAAAAAAGGTTTTTAATAGCGATAGTGGTGATGAGTTGGCTCTTGAATCACTGGACAATGAAATTATTCTTGGAAATTGTTATGTTGATGAGCATACTTATTATTGTGAATATTGCGATGAATTTTTTAAAATATGAATACCTTTTTAAACATTCACTAACATAAATTAGATAATGGTTAATTAATATGAGGACAGTTTAAAAGTCCCCAATAATTTATTTTAACTTAAACTAACCTATGCATTATCTTAATTATAGATGAGGTGCAAAATGAGCAAATTTAATTTAAAAAATATTAAAGAAATAATGAAAAATGATTTTCATGCAGCATTCTCAAATCCTATAGTAATATTCGTTTTATTTGCAATTGTAATTCTACCTTCCCTTTACGCTGTTTTAAATATCGAAGCGTGTTGGGATCCTTATGAAAATACAGATGAGGTAGTATTTGCAATAGCTAATCTAGATAATGGAACAACAATGGAAGGTTCTCCTTTAAATGTTGGAAATGAGATTGTAAAGAAATTGGAAAACAATACGAAATTTGACTGGAAATTTGTAAGTGAAGAGGAACTACGTAATGGAGTTCACGACGGAAAGTATTATGCAGGTATTGTAATACCTAAAAATCTAAGTGAAAACATTGCTTCAATTCTAACAGATAACCCAAAACAGGCAAAACTTGAATATATTGTTAATATTAAGTCAAATCCTGTTGCTTCTAAATTAACTGATACTGCTGCAAATACTGTTTATACAACAGTTAATGCTAAAATTGTTGAAGTTATAAACCTTGCAGCATATGGAAAACTTGGTGAGTTAAAAGATGGTCTTTCTGCAGGTGCAGTTCAGTTATATAGTGGTGGAAGTCAAATCTCAGCAGGAGCATCCCAAATATCTGCAGGAGCAAGTCAGGTGTCTGCAGGAGCAGGAGAAGTTCAGTCAGGTGCTTCACAAATTAAAGACAAATCTTCAGCAATTACACAAGGTGCAGGAGATGTGCAAAAAGGCTCTGCAGCAATTAAACAGGGAGCAAGTGAAATTGAACAAGGGTCTAAAGAAATTCAATCACAAATTGACCCATCAAAACTTCCAAGTCCAACAAAAGAATACGTGGAAGGAAATATTAAACTTGCAAATGGAAGTGGAGAATTAGCAAAAAGTTCATCACAACTAGCAGATGGTTCATCACAATTAGCTGACGGTTCATCACAACTTGCAAATGGGGCTAGCAGTTTAGCTGACGGTTCAGCACAATTGGCAGAAGGTTCATTAAGTCTTGCTGCAGGTTCTCAAATGCTTTCAACTTCTGCAGCTCAAGCATTATACATGGCGGCTGCATCACTTAGTTCATCTGCAAATTCACTCTCAAGTGTTACTGGAATTAATGAATCACAACTTGGAGATTATTTCTACTCCCCAATTAAATTAGATAGACATGAAGAGTTCCCAGTTCCTGATTACGGATCAGAAGTAGCTCCATTTTACATTGTACTATCTATGTGGGTTGGTGCAATTCTTACCTGTGTAATGATTGCTCCTGGAACAAGTGCTGGAACAAAATACACTCCAACTGAAATGTACTTTGGTAAATTAACATTATTTATTGTTTTAAGTATCCTTCAAGCTATTGTTACAATAATTGGAACATTATTACTTGGAATTTATGTAAGTAACCTGCCATTATTCATATTTTCATTGATATTGGTATCTGCAACATTCATGATTTTAGTTTATTCAATTATTTCAGCATTAGGCCATGTTGGAAAAGCAATTGGAGTAATTTTATTAGTACTTCAAATATCTGGAACCGGAGGAATTTATCCTATTGAAATTATGCAACATTTCTTCCAGATTTTATATCCATATTTACCAATGACTTATGCAATCACATTAATTCGTGAAGCACAATTAGGACTTGTTATGCCTAATTACTTATTTGCATTGGTTGTTCTTGTGGGAATTGGAATTGCTACAATTATTGTTGCAACAATCATTAAACAAAAAGCAGATAAAGTATCCCATTACTTTGAAGAACGCTTAGAAGAAAGTGGATTATTCTAGAAGTTAATTTTTAACTTCTCTTTTTTTATTTTTTTAATTTATAAATTCAATATATCTTTATCAGGATTTGCATTTTTATGTAAATTAATTTTAACATCCAAGTTCCATGCAAAATCCAAAAGCACACCATATATTACTTTTAAATTATCGTCTGAAAAATCTTTTAAATAATAAATCTTGCACTTATCATCGTTTACAACAAATTTCATCAAATGCCTATGTACACTAATGGATTCTGGATTATAAATGACAATATCATCAGTAATATATTCAAGTAATTTGTCTAATTCAAATATATCTTCTGTTAAAACTTCAACATCACAATTTGGAAATTTTTCTTTAATTATTTTCTCATAATCCACTTCAAACATAATTAATAAATATGGTCATAATCAAATATAAAATACTATGGGTAATAAAAATGTAGCATTAATGAGAGGAGAACCTGAGATAGCTGTTAAAAAATTGGCTATCCCAATTATGATATCAATGATTTTAACTGCAATGTACAATATTATTGATGGTATTTGGGTAGCAGGTCTTGGACAGACAGCTATTGCAGGGATTGGATTTGTAACACCTATCTTTATGGTGTTAAACGGAGCAAGTGTAGGGCTTGGAAATGGTGCAACAAGTAGTATTTCAAGATTTATTGGTGCTAAAGACCATGATATGGCAAATAAATCTGCAACACACTCAATAATTATTTTTTTAATCGGATCAATTATTTTAACCGTTGCATTGTTAATGGTTCAAGAGCCACTACTTATGAGTTATGGGGCAAGTGGAGCAACATTAACTGAAGCATTGAAATATTCAACACCAATGTTTTTAGGATTAATTGCATTTATGTTTTCAAATGGTTGTAGTGGAATCCTTCGTGGAGAAGGAGATATGAAAAGAGCAATGTATGTTGTTGTAGCTACTGTTGTTTTAAATGCAATCTTAGATCCATTATTTATCTACACATTAGGATTAGGTTCTGCTGGAGCGTCCTTAGCAACAATCACAAGTTCTGCTATTGCAGCATTAATCATGTTATACTGGATTTTAGTTAAAAAAGACACCTATGTCCAGGTAGCTATTAAAAAGTTTAAATTTGACTTAGGTTTAGTAAAAGACATATTGAAAGTTGGAATTCCATCATCTCTTGATATGTTAATAATGGCAATTGCAATGTCTATTTTCTTACTTATAATCTCAATGGTTGGGGGAGATTACGGAATCGCTACATTCACATCAGGTCAAAGACTATACTTATTTGCAATAATGCCACTTACAGCTATCGGTTCAGCAGTAATTGCAGTATCAGGTAGCGCATTTGGTGCTAAAAATGGTGATTATCTTTCAAGAACACACAAATACGGTGTTAAATTTGGTTTAGCATTAGGAACAGCAATCACATTAATTTTAGTAATCTTTGCAACACCACTTGCAACATTATTTGCATATACTCCGCAAACTGCAAGCCTTGTTCCAGGAATCGCTTCATATCTTCAAATTGCATGTCCTGCATTAATATTAATTGGAATAGGAATACCTTCCAGTTTCTTTTATCAGGGAATTGGAAAAGGAACATATAGTTTAATGTTTACTATTCTACGTGAAATTGTATTTGTAGTTCCATTAATTATAATCTTCGTATACGTATTTAACTTAAATTTAATTGGAGTTTGGTTAGGTTTAGCTATTGGAAGAGGATTTACAAGTATATTGAATTACCTATTTGCAAGACATGAAATCAGAAAACTTAAATTTCAATTTAAAAATTAAGAGTTAAATTACTCTTAATACTACTTCTTTTTTTAAAAATATTGATTTAACCTTGTAAAATTGCTTTAAAAAATAACTTACTACTTTATTAATCTTAAAATTATATATAAGCAATGCAAATCAATTAATAAGGTTAAATCATGGAAGAACAAAATTTTATAATGCAAACAAAAATCATACAAGAAACATTTAACGACAAAAGAAAAATCAGATGCAAACTACCAATTGATAAATTACAATTAGAAGACAACATCCACCAGGAAGGAAATCTCTTTATTAGTGAAAATAACGAAATTATATATCTTGAATTGCAGCTAACCGACTTTACAGAAGACGAACTTGTAAAATATGTTGAACTTGCAGAAGCATTATATGAAAAAAAGAACTGTCACGTTTCCATATACATAATATGTCCAAATACAATTGACATATGTGTTAAGGAATGTGAAATTAAATCAGAAGCAGACTTTACAATCAAACTTGCAGCAATTGAAGAAAATCCAGCACATATGCTACTCAATATAATTAAAAATAAACTAAAAAAAGGAGAAACTCTTGATAATGATGATTTATATGCTCTATCAATGATGCCAATGATATGTAAAAAAGAAGAGAGAAACTATTTTAGAAAGGAATATTTCAAGATAATTAATAATTTTAATTAATTACTTGTTCCATTTCAAGATAGTTTTACCAAAACGGGAAATATAGTCTCTATCAAATGCTTCTTTTAAATCATTTAGAGAATTGATTTCATATATTTGAGTAACTAATTTTTCCAGGTATTCGAAAAGTTTAGGGTTTTGTTTAAGAGTTTCTACAACTCCAACAAAATCTTCTCTTTCAGAACGGCTATTTCCCTGAATTGTAAGTCCTTTTTCTAAAACCATACGAGTATTAAGTGGTATTGGATATTCACTTACACCAAAAAGATTTATTGTTCCTTGAGGATTTATTAAATCAATAATCTGGTCAATTGCAGATTGTGATGCGCTTGAACCTACACATTCAAATGCATGGTCAATTGTAACATCTTTTGAAACATTATGAATTGGATATATCCCATCAGCAAATGAAAATAAACTAAGATTTTCCATGTGTTTTCCAAAAACAAATATCTTGGATTCGGGAAACTTTTCTTTTAGCAATAAAGCAGTGATAAAACCTAAATTACCGTCACCCCATACTCCTAAAACATCTTTTGGAGTTATTGCTATTTCATCAAACTTGGAAATTCCCTGATAAGCTACTGAGAGTAGTTCAATAAATGCAGAAACCTGAAGGTTAAAATCATCTGGTATTTTAACAACACGACTTGCATCCAATTTAATTAAATCAGATGTAAATCCATCAAAACCACTGCCTCTAAATTTAGAATTATATGAATAATTAGCCCTGTAGACATCTTCGCCTTCAGGAGTATTTGGAATCAATACAACATTATCACCAGATTTAAACTCACCAGAATCATCAAAGACAACTTCACCTACTGCTTCATGGATTAATGCCATAGGTAATTTTTCTTCAAGAACCTCAGCAGGACGTGAGCCTTGATAGTACCTTTGATCTGCCTGACAAATTGAAAGATAGGTAGGTCTAACAATAACCCCACCAAGTTCAATTTCATCAATTGCCTCTTCAAAGAATTTCGGCGATTTTAATCTATAAACAATATTAATCATGAATATCCTCAAGTATTGTATTTGCTAATTTTAAATCATACGGATAAGTAATTTTAATATTTGTCACTTCACCATCAACTAGATATACATCTTCGTCCTTAAGAACAAATATTTTGCATGCATCTGTAAGTACATTGGATTCTTCTTCTGTTAAACTATTGATTAAGTTGAAAAGTTTCTTTATATTGAAGCTCTGTGGTGTTTGGCCTTGGTAATAATAATCCCTTACAGGAATACTTTCAATAGTCCTAGAATTAATACTCTCAACAATAGTATCAGTAGCAGGAACTACAGTATCACATGCACCATATCTTTTTGCAGCATCAATATTATCTTCAATAATCCTGTGAGTTACAAATGGACGTACGGAATCATGAGTAAGAATAATTGACTCATCATCAATTCCAAAATTCTCATCAATATACTTAATACTATTAATTAATGTATCATTTCTTGTTTTACCACCTTCAATAACAATAATATTATCATTTTTCCCAATATGTTCTTCAATTAAATGGTTGGTATGATTAATGAAATTCTTAGGTGTTAAAACAATTATCTTATCAATTTTTTCATTAATAACAAACTTTTCAATAGTGTGAATAATAACAGGTTTATTTCCTAATGGTAAAAACTGTTTAGGCACATCAGTTCCACTCATTCTTGAACCAATCCCGCCAGCCAAAATTGCTGCAAAAATCATATAAAAATTACCTCTTCCATAAATTTTTCTTAATATATTAATCTTTAAAAAATAGTATTTAACAATTTTTAAAAAACAAGCCTAAAAACAATCTCAAGATATTTATAATTAAAAAAATATAAAAAATTAATGGAATAATGAATATTCCAAATCTATATTATGATAATTCGGAGCAATAAAATATGCGATGTGTTGGTACAGTTGTTCGTGGAATAAGAACACCAATTATTAAAGAAAATGATGATTTAGCAACCATAGTTGTAGACTCAATTATGGCTGCAAAAGAAAGTGAAGGATTTGAATTTAAAGATAAAGATGTTGTAGCAATTACAGAAGCAGTTGTTGGAATTTCTGAAGGAAATTACGTAACTGTTGATGATATTGCACAGGATTTACAGGAAAAATTCCCATCAAAAAATATTGGAGTAACAAATCCTATTTTAAGTAGAAACAGATTTTCCATTGTCTTAAAAGGTATTGCAAGAGGAATGGATAAAATCACTCTTTTAACTTCTTTCCCATCAGATGAAGTTGGAAACGGTATTTTAGATGAAGAACTTTTAGATAATAGTGAATATAATTTAGCAAGCGTTATTAGTGAAGAAGAATACAAAAAGACATTTGGATCATGGAAACATCCATTTACTGGAATTAACATGATTGACTTTTACAAGGAATTAATTGAAAGTGAAGATTGTGAAGTTGAATTTGTATTTTCAAATGATGTTAAAACAATTCTTGACTACACCAGTGACGTGTTAAGTTGTGATATCCATACAAGAGAAAAAACAACAAAATTACTTAAAAATGAAGGAGCTAATGTTTACGGATTACACAACGTTTTAACCAAACCAATTGGAAATTCAGGATTTAACCCAGATTATGGATTACTTGGTTCAAACAAAGCAACCGAAGAAAGATTAAAGTTATTCCCAAAAACCGGTCAGCAATTAGTTGAAGAAGTTCAAAAAAGATTAATTGAAATAAGCGGAAAACAAATTGAAGTTATGGTTTATGGAGACGGTGCTTTTAAAGATCCTGTTGGACACATTTGGGAATTAGCAGATCCTGTTGTTTCACCAGCACATACAAGTGGATTAATAGGAACTCCTAATGAAATTAAATTAAAATATGTTTCTGACAATAAATTCGCAGACCTTAAAGGTGACGAATTAAAAGAAGCTATTAAAGAAGAAATAAAACACAAAGATAAAGATTTAACTGGTCAAATGATTACCCAGGGAACAACTCCTAGAAAATTAACCGACTTAATAGGTTCATTATGTGATTTAACTAGTGGTTCTGGGGATAAAGGAACACCAGTTGTATTTATTCAAGGATATTTTGATAATTTAGCAAATGACTAAATTACAAAAACCTTCTTTTTTTATTTTAAAATTAACTAAAAAAAAGTTCTAATTTTTACAAAAAAAAATAATTAGTTTTGAATAACAAAAAAAGAATTATTCAAAACACTACCTAAATTTTAAGTATTTAAAAGCAATATTAACCCCTTAATCAAAGGATAATATTACTTTCTATTTCTCAATACCTTAACCGTATGGGTAATAACCAATTCTACAAAATTCAATATTTATACTATTCATCATATTGTCTAAATATACACAAAGAGGTTCAAAAATTGAATCCACAGCAGAAAATGACATGAAATTACTCACGTGAGAAACACTAATCCCTCTACTTGATAAAACGGATTTAATATTATTAAAACATATTGATATTTTTAACAACATTAACTAACCTAGCAGGATTTTTACACCCTCCACGTATTAAATCATTATATTGTCCAACATAATTTTTTATACTTGCCAAATTATAATTTGGCATTAACTTATCCACCACACCGGTAGGATCTTCCCACTTAATTTGTTCACCTTTCATTATAATGTTATTACCTAACTCCATATCACTATCAGATAAACTAATTTTGACAGGCTTTGGATTTTTATTTTTACTAACAGGATTCTTACTTTCACTAACTGGATTTTCTCTTTCCTCATCCAATATAGTTCTTATCTTACTAGATGTTTGTGGATTTTCATTAGGGTTTTTTTCACCAATATCTTCATAAGGATCAGCCTCCTTAATACGCACATCACGTTTAGCATATTTCTCCTTAGGAGCTTTAACATCACCTTTATTTTGTTTGAATAATTTTTTACCGATTGTTTTACCTAATCCATACATCATTAAATGTCCAATTGCAGTATTTACAGAACTCCAAACTAAGTTACCAACATGTACATCATGGTTACATACTGCTTTGTAAGAGTTAATCCAAGTACTAGCAGCACTAGCAGCACCAACACTAACAGCACCAGAAATCACAGCAGAAACACCTTCCAAAGGAGCAAAGAAAATACCTGCAATCATAGTAGCAACAGACATCCAATTAGCAGTATAAGACAAAACACAATTCTTTATCTGACTAATACCCTTATCCAAGAAATAAGTTCCGTTAAAAGCCGTACTATTATCTGAATAAATAATATTAGATCTTCCGAGTTTTGAGTCGTAGATTGCGCTTCCTTCTTTATTGTAACCTCGATTATTGTTAAAAATACAATCTAATAAATTAGCACTACCTTCATTGTAGATTACACCACCATATTTAGCACTATTATCGCCAAAAGTACAGTTAACAAAATCACATGATCCAAAATTACGTACAGCTCCACCATTATCGTCTTCTGCAAAGAAATAACGAAATCTCATTACCAACAAAATCAGTATTATTCGCCAAAACACGCCCATGATTAATAATAGCACTATTAAAACCTTTAACAGTTACATTATCAAGAGTTAAAACACCAGAAGATGTAACATAAAACAAGTGATAATTAGCATTTTTATCACCATTACACCTTATAGTTGCACCATTACCAACAAGATGGACATTCATTCCACCTTTAATTTTACAGAAGTGAGCATCAACAAACTTATCAGCTTCATCTTTTTTAGTATTAGTGAAAAGACTTACACCCCAGTCTTTAAGTCCACCTAACATACCACCAATGTCTAAAAATGAATCCAAATCATTAACATGATTCACAATTCTTTTCCATAAACCACCATAATCCTCAGGACTCAAAGTATACTCCTTATTACCAGTTAAATTAATAACAACATCCGCATAATTATACTTAGACGCAGCAGTCAACTGAACTAAAACTTTACTAAGTTCTTCACTGTTTCTAACGTTTATTACTTTAGTGAAATTGGAATTGTTGTTTTTTGTGTTTAAAACACGTACAAGACCAGTATCACTACATTCAAACAATGGTACCTGATTAACATGATTTAAAAATACATACGCACTAGCACCGTTACTCATATAGAGATCTTCACCTGTACCCGTATTTCCTCCCCATTTACAGTCAAGGAATTTGTTTACTGATCCGTCTTCTCCGCAAACTGCACCACCATAACTACCTTTATTGTTTTTGAAAGTACAGTTAGCACAGGTTAAATCCGCGAAATTATCTATTGCTCCTCCTTCACGCATCAAACCATGGGAATTAAGAGTATCACTACGCTGATTATCAACAAAAGTAACATTATAAGCTACAACTTCACCATAAGAACGAATAGCAGGCTTACAACCAGTAAAAGTAAGATTACACAAAGACAACCTCACATTTTTACCAACATTAAAAAAAGTCTTACCATTACAAGACAAAGTCGCACCATTACCCATAACAACCACATCACCATGATCTATATGGAATAAAACGTCATCACCAGTGTTAAAATTATAATTCTTTTTAGTTAAATTAAGAACATGATTTCCATATTTAACATGCACACTATGCGCATCACCCATAGCCTTCTTAAAATCACCAGATGAAGAAACATTAACAAAATTACTATACGAATCAACATCCTTAGAAACAGGTACTGCACCAATATGATCATTAATACCTGCATCAGTAGCATTAAAATCACTAACATCACTAGCAAAAACAACATTCGCACTTAAAAAAACAGCACAAACAACTAACAATGCCAAAAACTTACTAAAATTCAAAAAAAATTAAACCTCC